>JANQPW010000082.1 GCA_028285285.1 Silvanigrellales bacterium | reverse complement strand
GCCAACGAGATCAACACCTGCATTGGCTGTAACCAAGCCTGCCTCGATCACATCTTTTCCCGCAAAGTGGCCAGCTGCCTTGTGAACCCTCGTGCCTGTCACGAGACTTCGATCACTCCCCATCCCACAACGGCACCCAAACACATCGCCGTGATTGGTGCGGGCCCCGCAGGCCTTGAATTCAGCGCTGTTGCTGCAGAACGGGGCCACAAAGTTGAGCTGTTCGATGCTGCCCCTGAAATTGGAGGGCAGTTCAACCTCGCCAAGCGCATTCCGGGCAAGGAGGAGTTTGAAAACACGCTCCGTTACTATAAGACGCGCCTGAAGAAAGCCAAGGTGAAGCTGAGCTTGGGGCGATTGGTTGAGGTCGATCGTTTTCCCGTGGACACCTTTGATGAGGTCGTGATGGCCACGGGAATCACACCCCGCACACCAAATATTCCCGGAATAGAACACAAATCGGTGTGCAGTTACATTGACGTCATCACAGGGAAACGCAAAGTCGGCAACCGAGTGGCCGTGATTGGCGGGGGTGGCATTGCCTTTGATGTGGCCGAGTTCGTTTCCCACACAGGCGCGCCCAGCTCAACCGACATCGACACCTTTTTGGAGGCATGGGGTGTCGACAAAAGTCTCGAGAGTCGAGGGGCTCTCAAGCCGCAGGACAAAACGGCGAAGGAAGCCACAGCAACACGTCATGTGCACATGTTTCAGCGCACTGAAGGAAAGATGGGGCAACGCCTCGGCAAAACCACAGGATGGATCCACCGCACCGAATTGAAAAAGAGAGGGGTTCAGCAAACCAGCGGGGTGAGCTACACCCGCATCGACAACGACGGGCTCCACTATGAAAAGAACGGCCAGTCGCATTGTGAGCCCGCCGACACCATCATCATCTGTGCCGGTCAACTCTCCAATCGGAGCCTTGAAACGGGCTTTGTGCAAAGTGGAGTGAAGCCCCATGTGATCGGTGGCGCCCACCGCGCCCTTGAACTCGACGCAAAGAAGGCCATTCACGAGGCTTGCCTGTTGGCCTGTGAAATCTAGGAAGAGTGATCAGAGACAGCGCTCAAAAGAAAAAGAGGCCCCTCAATGAAGAGGAGCCTCCCGAATGCACCATTTGGATAAGCTTTGTCGAAGAGGAGTTGAGCTTTCGCTCAAACCTATAGCAAATATGCACCTCAGGGATTGATAAGTCAACAAAAAAGTAACAACATTTAAAACTTTTTCTTTGTTTCAATTTAACTGCTTGTTTTCCCAAGATATTTTTTTCAGCAGCCCCGCCGAAATCTTCGTGTCAGCGTTCGGTAGCCGCTTCTAGGGCCTCTTTTGCTTTTTTCAAGCCCACGCCCACAAATTCATCTGCGAGGAAGCGATCAAACGAATCGGAGTTGTGCACAAAAGCCTCCACCTCGGCAATGAGAGAAGAGTTTCGCTGCAGCAGTGTTTCTCGCAGCACCTCACCCCGCAGGCGTTGGACTTTGCCGGCAAAGTCGGCCACAAGCTTCACACACTCCTCTTCACCATGGAACAATTGATGGGCAAAGCCCACCTGAAGCGCCTTGTTGGCATTGAAGTTCCTGGCCAAAACGATCATGTCAAAAAAAGCAGCCGAAGAAACACACCGCTTCACAAGCTCCTGAACAAAGCGAGGAACAGGCAAGTTCACCTTCGACTCTGAAAAGCAAACAGCGCCCTTTTCAGCACAGAACACGCGAGTGTCACACAACGCAGCAAGCACGGCTCCGCCAGCAACCGCCGGGCCATTCACCACAGCCAACAGGGGAATTCCCGCTTTCAGAACCGCAATCTGCAGACGCCCCAGTGTCACAAAAAACTCCCGTCTGCCAACCGCGTCGCGCTCGAGCAGTCCATGGAGATCAATTCCCATGGAGAAGGCACCCGAAAGAGAGCTGCGGAGCGCCACACTGCGCACAGGTTGGCGCTCAGGGCCAAACACAGGCTCCTGGCCCAAGGCCTCAAAGCAGTTGGCAAGATCGCCCATTTGTTCGAGCCCCAGCATATTGTGTGGCGGGTGCTTGAGGGTAATCTCAAGAAATGAAAGTTCGGGATCAAGGGTTTTCACAACGCCACTGCTCATTTCTGCTCTCCTTCATTTTGAGACGCGATCGCATCATTTGCTGGTTTATCACGGACACGACACCACAGACAAATGACACGGGAACGCTCCAAGCACCAGGCTCACCCCGTGGGGAGCACTCTGCAAGAGCAGTGAGAAAACAGAAATGAGAAGACCTCAAACACTCAACACAAACAGCACAAGAAGGCTCAGAAAGCCGAGGATCAAAAACGGAACAAGAGTGATCAACCAATAAATGGTCGCCTGCTCATTGCTCAGATTGTCGTCAGTTTCGTATGTCTCTATCAGAGAGTCTTTCAACGTGTGTTTGCTGGGTGTTCCTCCTGGCGTGGGTTGCTGGAGCGGCTCTGAACGGGTTGCCATGGGCTATCTCCCCTTCTTTTGATCGATTCTATTGATTTTATGCCTATACAGACTGAAAAACCAATTTCGTAACTATACATAAAGAAACAGTTCTCAACCTTGAAAGTAGTTTTCCAAGCGTCGAATCAATGCTGCCTCGACTGAAAGGAGGCTTTTTCCTTCAAGCTCTTTAAACCGCTCCAATTCTTTCAACATAAAATCCCGTGAAATCTGCTCCACAAGCGCAGCAGGCCAATAACCAGAGTTCGTGGAAACAACAGCGTTGTCGTTGAGAAAAACAAGACATTGCTCAACATTGCTCACACGGTTTTCTTCACCCTCTTCCAGGCAGCTGAGCGCCACCCACTCAAAGGCCATCAGTGTGGCCGAGGGTTGGCAGCGCAGTCCGACCTCTTTGGCATGCTTTTCGAGGGCCGCACAAATGAGATCAGTCGTGGTGTACCGTGCGGCCACCCGAAGCTCCAGGTTTTTGATGCGCGCGCAGGTGCTTTCACGCATTTGCCGCGTGCAGTTTTCAAAGGCTCCCGCCACGCGCGCTTGATCGAATTGATCCAAAAGAAAGCGGAGCCCGGTGAGATGCAGTGATTCTTTATGGAGCTCATCGAGGTACCAGGTTTCCTGCAACAGCCCCGTCGGAGACTCTTCACCTTCCTTGGGAGGAGTGAAACCCACCATTCGGGAAATGGCGGAAAGAGACTTCACCCCCTTGCTG
>JANQPW010000959.1 GCA_028285285.1 Silvanigrellales bacterium | reverse complement strand
AAAGGCGCGCCCCGGTCGGCTGGGGGTTTTGCGAGTGATCCCAAAGACTGCCGATGCTAAGGGCAAAGTTCGGCCACGGCGCGTCAGTCATTTTCCACGTTCTCAGCTTTTGGCCTTCAACTTTGTGGAAAATCGCACACCCTGTGATTGGGATGCGGGCGGTCCTCTTTTCTTGCAGGTTACAAGCCAGAACGGCGTGCGGGTGGGCGAGCTCTTGGGTGTGATGAGCCGAAGCCCTTTCAACCGCTCAGGTCGGTGCTTAGGGCAGGCAGTGGCTTACACCACACTCTACAAACACATGGACTGGCTCATGTGTACGTCGGGCCTTTCGTTGAAGGGCTCTCCCCAAAACTTTTCAGACCCACTCTGGCGTCTGAACCAACCCATGGCGCGTTTTTGTGAAGGGCAAGGGCATGCTGTGGGCAGCACAGCGGCGTCGAAGCTTCTGTTGCCAAGAGACAGAGTGGTGGATCCCGCAGCGGGAGAAGCCGAACAGGACGACGAAGAAGAGGAATGGGGAAAGGTTTGGGGAGGATTGGTGGCCATCGATTGGAAGCAGATGGCATTTTTTTCGCGAAAACTGGTGGAAGAGGGCACACAGGCAGAAATCAGAAGCTACTACCGCAGGAAAGCGCGGGAAGTTCACCCCGACGTGAACCCTGACCTAGGAGATGCTCGCTTCGTTCAGCTGAGCTCGGAGTATGAAAAAGTGGTCGCCTACCGAAAGTGGCTTGGAAAGTGGGTGGAGGCTGAGCCCGACTGAGTCACCCTCGAAAGCTGTCTTCTTCATTGCGGTCTTTCGCAGGGCCGCCCTTCTTTGAACTTGGTCATGTGTGTGGTAACCCATTGCCAGGACCGTCTCAGGAGGAGAACAGAATGTTGAAGAAGATCGTGCTGGGCCTGCTTGCCTTACCTCTTTTTTCCTGCGGGCCTGCGCCGAGTCCCAATTTTGCCCAAACTCAGAGCGGTGCAAATCCGGCGAGAAGCTTTTTGAGTCTTTGCGAGTCGGGTGGCGGCTCTTCCGCTCAGCGTCAAACCATTTCAGCGATCGCGCGCCGGCTGGAGGCAACCAGCTGTCTTGATGCCCAGACAAAGTTGCAACGGGCCCGTGTTCTTGACCTGCAAAACCTCAACCTGAGCGATATGTCTCCACTTGCTGAGTTCCAGGGGCTTACAGAATTGTACCTTCATGGCAATCGCATCAATGATTTTTCCTGGTTGCGCGGCATGCAAAACCTC
>JANQPW010000948.1 GCA_028285285.1 Silvanigrellales bacterium | reverse complement strand
GTGTGCGTTCTTCCTTGGGATTGTTAAAAAACTCATCTGGAGATGCCTCTTCCACGATCTGGCCGGCATCCATAAACACCACACGATCGGCAACCTCCTTAGCAAACCCCATTTCGTGGGTCACACAAATCATCGTCATGTGTTGGCTTGCCAATTCTCGCATCACGTCGAGCACCTCTTTGATCATTTCCGGATCGAGCGCGGAAGTTGGCTCATCAAAAAGCATCACCTTGGGCTGCATGGCCAGAGCTCGTGCTATGGCGACCCTTTGCTTTTGACCGCCCGACAGCTGTTCAGGATATTTGTCGGCATGCTCGCGGATCTGCACACGTTCAAGCAGCTTGAGAGCTTGTTCGCGCGCCTGTTCTGCCGACAGGCCCAGCACCTCTTCCGGTGCCAAAGTGATGTTGTCGGCCACACTCAAGTGAGGAAACAGATTGAATGATTGAAACACCATCCCCACGTCGCGCCGCACCATGTCCACACGCCGCACATCGTCGGTGAGCTCAGTTCCATCCACAATGATCTGGCCCGACTGGTGCGTTTCCAAGCGGTTGATGGTGCGAATGAGCGTTGACTTTCCCGAGCCGGAAGGGCCGCAAACAACAATCACCTCGCCCCGCTTCACCTCAAAAGTGATGTCACGCAACACCTGAAAGTCTCCAAAGGACTTGCTCACATTTTTCAACCGGATCATGACTTCATCCATTTCAGACCCTCCCCAGCGCTTCACCATTTCGTGGTCGTTCTAGCGGGCAATGGCGACATTTTCATAGGCCCGGCTAAACCGAGACAATCCATAGCAAATCACAAAGTAAATCAACGCAGAAAACACCAAGGGTTCAAAATCTCGTCCCACCCATTCGGGAATGCTCGGCACATTGCGAGCCGTGCCCAGCAAGTCAAAAATGCCAATCACCGCCACAAGCGAGGTGTCTTTGATCAACCCGATAAAGGTCGACACAAGGGCCGGCACAGAAATTCGCAGCGCCTGCGGCAGCACGACCAGGCGCATCATTTTGGCATAACTCATGCCGAGGGCTTGAGCGGCTTCATATTGACCACTCGGAACCGCTTGCAGCCCACCGCGCACAACCTCCGCGATGTAAGCTCCCTGAAACAAGATGATGGCAATCTGCGCCCGCAACAGCGCATCGATTGAAACACTGTTTGGGGGCAAGACCAGAGGGAAGAGATAGTTGGCCATGAACAATAGAGTGATGAGCGGCACCCCACGAATGAGCTCAATGTAGGTTGTCGACACCCACCGGATCACCGGAAGTGATGACCTCCTTCCCAAAGCCATCACAAGGCCCAGAGGGAATCCCGCTCCAATGCCCCCAATGCTGAGCACCAGCGTGAGGGCCAATCCGCCCCACTCGGTCGAGGGCACCACAGCAAGGCCCAGAAACTCTGCACCTCGAAACAGAAGGAGTGAGAACAGCATACTGCCCGCCAAGGCCAGGGCACGCCCGAGCATGGGCCCCTTCCAGCGCGCAAACACAAACACTCCTGCCAAAAAGACAAGAGCAGCCAGCCCAATGCGCCAAACCTCCTCTTGGGGGTACCGACCCACAAGAAGGAGCGGGAGTGTGTCCCACACAGCCGGCCAACACGCTCCGGCCACAGAAACAAGTTCATCTTCTCCCGCCACTTCCCGCAGGCAAGCAGTCGCCTCTGGAGGCCAAAACGCTGCATCAACAAACAGCCAACGGATAATGGGCCAGACTCCCAAAAGGGCGGCCGCACCCAACACGACAGAAAGAAGCACTTTCCCAATGGGCAGTCCCGAGCGGGGTGTCTTTTCAGGTGTGTGATTCATCGCCCCACCAACTTCACCTGTGTGTTGTACACATTCATCACCAGGGAAATCACCAGACTCAAACTCAGATAAACCGCCATCCACACCAAAATGACTTCAATAGATTTGCCCGTTTGGTTCAAAATGGTGCCGCCAACAGCAACCAAATCGGGGTAGCCCACAGCAACAGCAAGAGAGGAGTTCTTCGCTAGATTCAGATATTGACTCGTGAGGGGGGGCACCATCACCCGCACAGCCTGTGGCAAGACCACTCTGCGTAAGGTTTGAAAACCACTCAAACCCAGTGCTCGAGCAGCCTCTGTTTGACCCCGATCCACCGCCGAAAGACCACTGCGGACAATTTCCGCCACAAAGGTTGCCGTGTAGAGCGACAGGCCCATCAGAAGTGCCAAAAATTCGGGAGAAAGAGTGAGTCCACCCCGCAGGTTGCGGCCTCCAAAAACCTTCTCAGGAAACTGAAATGAAAGGGAAACACCCGACAGCAGCACACACACCGAAAGGGTCAGGAGAAACCCCAGTAGCGGAACCAGCCACGGAAGGTGGCGTGCCCAAGTGCTCGCGGGGGCAGACTGCAATCCGCGGTGGTGCATCTTATGGTTCCACACAACAGACACCACACCCCAGGCGGCTGCAGCAAAGAAGCCCTGAAACAAGAGCCTGTCGACCGAACCTTCGAAAAGAGGCTCTGGCAGAAAAAGCCCTCTATTGTTGAGAAAGATGGCATCGGAAATGTTGAGCCCATCCTGCACTAACGGGAACACATTGAGCACCACAGCATACCAAAACACCAGCTGGAGCAGCACAGGAATGTTTCGCAGAAACTCAACGTAGGAGGCTCCGAAATACTCGAGAGGCTTCACTCCAGAGGTTCGCGCGAGGCCGATGGCCAGGCCTAAAAACGTTGCCAAAACAATGCCCAGCAAAGCCACCTTCAAGGTGTTGGCAAAGCCTACCGCCAGGGCCATTCCGTAAGACTTTTCGGGGTCAAAGTCATGCCAATCCACCGTTGACCACTCGGAGGCAAAAACTCCCCAAAGCAGCCAATTGAGTTCCGACTCTACGACGTGAACAAACAAAAGCGCCTCCTCGGGAAGAAGTTCTCGCAGGTGACGGCTGCCAATTTAGACGAGGTGGTCAAGCGG
>JANQPW010000940.1 GCA_028285285.1 Silvanigrellales bacterium | reverse complement strand
CTGGGAACCCCGGGGGGCGAGGGGTCGTGAAGCCCGAAGGGGCAGGAGCCGTGCCGGCTGATGGTGAGAAGAAGCCAGCTGAGGGCTCAGAGCAAGATCCGGCCAAGAAGGCCAAAAAGGACGAGAAAGACAAAAAGGGCAAGAAGGAACCTCCGAGAGACTACCATGCCGACACGCCTTCAGAGTTGAAGAATAGGCTGTTTCTGTCTACGGCGGCAAACCTGGGCATTGGCATTGGAGATGAAAGTGATTTTTCGAGCGACTTTTTAGGGTTTGAAATTCAGGGACTCTATGCCCTCACGAAAGACAAGTCGAAATCGGCGACACTCACATACTTGACGGGATTCAAGTATGCCACCCACACGGGTGTGCGCACTGATGCCAACAGAGAGCTCGCTGTTCAAAGGTTTCTCATTTTGGGCACTGCCGAATACCGACAGAAGAAGTCGAAGTTCAAGTTTGGAGCCCAGCTCGGTCTTGGGGCGACAAAAGCAACCGCCACAGGCTTCCAGAGCTTGAATACCTTTGTTCCTGAGTACGGCTTCAGCACCTCCGTGCAGTTGCATGTGGCCTATCGCGTTTACAAAAAGATATCTCTTATCAGTGGCCTAGAGGCCTCCTACGGCACTCATTCCTGGTATGGGCTGAACATTGGACCAAGGTTCAGCTTTTGAGCAGGTGTGCCTCGCTTGCGCTTCGACCTCAATCGTGTATGAAGGTGATTCTGGAGCGCCGTTAGCTCAGCTGGATAGAGTAGCAGGCTTCGAACCTGTTGGTCGGGAGTTCGAATCTCTCACGGCGTGCCACATTTCTTTTGCGCTTTCCATCAAGTCACTGTGCTCACGATAGCATCGACCTCAATCTCTATGAGCATCTTTGGATCAATCAACGATTTGACTTCCACCATTGTTGTTGTCGGTGGGTTTCTGGCAAAGCACTCTGCATGAGCTTTGCCAAAGGCTTCCCAATCTTTGATATTGGTAACGAACATTCGTGTGCGAGTCACACTTGAAAGATCGGCACCCAGTTTCTCAAAGGCCCTTTCGACCAATTCCAAGCACCTGCGCGCCTGAGCATAGGCATTGCCTGGTGCGTGCACTGTTCCGTCATCATTGATGGGCGCTGTGCCGGTGACAAATATCTGGTGGCCTACTTTGAGGGCGCGACAATACCCCACTTTTGTTTCCCAAGGTGCATGCGAATAGACTCTTTCAACGCTTTTTGTGCCGAAGGGCACAGCAGAAAGGAGCTTTGGTTCAAGCACTTTTTCTTCGATATCACCACCGTTTTTGCTCACAAGAAAAGCCTTTGAATCTTCCTTTGAAGAAACAACGGCCGAGACAACACCATCGATGTAGTGAACGGCAACTCCATCATCTGCTGCCATACCCCTCGAAATGAGGTCGTTCTCAATCAGTTTTTCATAGGACGGTCGTCTGGCCGGTTCGCTCTCATAGTGCGGGCAATGGCTTCCCTTCAGAAAGCCGAGGCAGGGAAGGACACTCAGACTTCCGGGAATGGAGTCGGTCACACCATGCTCAAACCAACAAATTGATCCTGCACTTAGTCCAGAGAGCACGACACCTTGATCGTAGGCCTTTCTGAGAACTTCGTCGACCTGCCATTCTCGCCACACTGCGAGCATACTTTTCGTGTTTCCTCCCCCAACAAAGACAACGTCTTGGCTCAACAAAAAAGACTCGATGTCTGAGGTGAAGGGCTTAAATAAGGAGAGATGTGAGGGGCGACACTCCAGTTTCTTGTACGCTCCATAAAACTTATCGATGTAGCTTTGTGCGTCTCCACTGGCGGTTCCCAGAAAGCAAATCTTTGGACGTTTATTCATTGCTTGCGACAAGATATACCTGTCGATCGCCAAATTGGCTTCCATGGAAAAACCGCCACCACCAAGCGCTATGATTTGTTTTTTCATACTGTTTCAGCCTCGCTTTTTGAGATCGAGAACCCACCCTTGAAGTGTTCTCTCTTTTTCACAGCCATGTTTCTCAAACAACCTCATCATGGGTTTGTTCTTGCTCAATGTGCCGCCGTGATAGTGGACTCCACCTTGGCCCTTCAACATCTGAAATCCGTGTCGGTGAACCCAGCGGCCAAGGCCTTTTTCCCGAAACTCAGGGAGTAGACCCATGTAGGTGATTCTTGACCAGCCATCTCGTTTATCAACCTGGGCGATGACAATAGCGGCGTCTTTCCCTTCAAGTTCACCAACATGACAACACTCCGCTCCTTGAGTGAGGTTGTGCTCTGCAAGATAGCCCCTGATGCACTCGAGGGCATCATCATCGGGGTAAAAGTCGGGGTCCCCCTGTGCTGCTTTTGTCATGAGTGCTGCAAACTCTTGCAAACTTCTTTGTGAAAGATCGGTCAGAGCCCTCCACTTCAATGGCGTGCTGGAATCCCCCTCAAGGCCTGCAAGTTCCCTTTGGAACTCTGTGCGATGGTATTGCAATT
>JANQPW010000894.1 GCA_028285285.1 Silvanigrellales bacterium | reverse complement strand
CCTTCAAATTCTTCTGGCGTTTTATCGATGAGGACTTTACTTATCCAGTGGTCCTAAATCTGGGGTCCACTATAGAACGCACCAAGCGCAGTTTTCGTTTTTCCGACGTTAACAGCACAAATTCGAAATAAAGTCGTCGCACGATTTGTCGACTTTCTCGAAGCAGAACTGAGAATTCGACCACCGGAGATATTTGTTCCAGGACAGAGAGTCAGCCAGGACGTGAAATGCTTGCTTGTCGGCCATTTGGACAGATCAAACCCACACTCTGCAACGAGCCTGAGTACTGTATATGGGCCAAAACCAAAGACCTGGGTCATATCAAACCCCAAAACACGAAACAGTTCACCATGAACGTCAAAGTTCGGTTCGTTGCGCTGCTTTGTCCGATGCTTTTTCTTTGGAGGAGTTTGAGATTTCTGTCCAGAGAATTGCTGCTCTTTGAGGTTCTTAACCAAGGATTCAACCTTTGAGTCGCACTGTTCAATTTTTTTCGAATAGAACTCATAGAGATCCATTGCATCTTGAAGTGTGAAGAGATGCTCTTCCCTCCAGTTACCATGCAGTGACTTTTCAATCACTTCAAATGGCTTCTTGCATCTGGCATCTCTAAATCGAGCGAGGGCACGAGTATCCCGCTCTCCGTCCAAGATTGAACGAATGATTTTAAAAGCCGTTACTCCTGTGATATCAGAAACAACCGTGTTCAATTGAATGTTCAGCAGTGTTAGCGACTTTTGAATATGCTGAATATGTGCTGCGCGGTACTCTACAAGGCGCTCTCGATGCCTTAGAACAGCTCGAAGACTTGCTAAACTTTCTTCAGGCTGGACACTTCCGCGAAGAAGTCCAAACTGATGAAGCTGCATGAGCCACTGAGCATCATTGACGTCAGACTTTCTTCCTGGAACATTTTTGACTGCCCTCCCGTTGACCAGGATGACTTCAAATCCGCTGCATCTCAAAATCTCAAAGCAAGGACACCAGTAAACACCTGTGGATTCCATCGCAATTGTTTTGATACCAAGAGATTTGAACCATTTTGCCATCTCAACCAAATCGCCAGTAAAGCTTGAAAATGTTCGTACAGACTCTTCCGTTAGATTCTGTGGAACAGAAACCACGTGAAATCGAGAACCAATATCAACACCAGCTGCCATTGGGTTGAGAATGTTGAATCGCTTTATTCTTCTTTGACATTTTCACCTCCAAAAGAGGAGAAGAAAAGCCTCAAAACAAAAATCACTTTCCTAAACGGGATCTCAAAAGAGTCACCAATCATTGAAACGCATGAGGCTTATGGACCACGTTTTTTAACGGGGGAAAATCCTCCAATAGGCGAACGGTCGCATCTTCTCCTGACTTAGGATAGACCACAAATCAAGGTGTTTCTGCAATCGAAGAAATTGGCCGCGCCGTCTGGCTGGTTTTTTAGAATTTCTCTCTCCATTTTGAGGTTTGCGTTTTCTTTTCTCAACTTCTCTAGCTCAAGTTCCAATTCACTGAGCTGTCGCTTTCCCCTGGGCTTTCTCACAGCTGGAGCACCATATTCTCTTTTCCAGATTGATAGGGTTGCTTTACTCACACCAAGATCATCGGCAATTTCCTGCATAGTCTTGCCAGAAGTGGCCATAAGTTCGACAGTTTGGATCTTGAACTGTTCTGTGTAAGTCTTTATTTTTGTTGCCATGATTGATTTTCTCCAGTTTGTTGATTTAGGTCAAGCAAACTGTCTGCCAAATAGGGGCCACTTCACGTCTCCGGGCGAGAGTCGCTGGTCGCTTCAAGCGCAAGCGTTACTATGTGCGTTTCCTGGGTAGGTTCAAGATTCGACCGTCATCTCTAAACAACAAAAAGAGATGGCGACTCTCTAGAGGTGCAATATCTCGGGCGCTTACCAACGAGTGGTTCACAAAAGAGCTTGGGCTGGAAACCTTCTCGGGTCTCCGCCTTCCGCACTGGTTCCGCATATCAACTCGTCCCTACCTTCGATGAAGAGCCGTGTACGGACCCGTACGCACGGTTCTGTGAGAGGACGGAGGGAGAAGTCCCTCCTCCTACTCGACGGCGGCAAGCGGCAAGCAATTCCTAATTCGGAACAAACTCCTGCCCACGGTAAATCACCCGACAAGTGTACCGCCTCATGTTCTTGTGCACCTCAACTGTGGTGAGCGTGCACAAGCACTTTCGAAACGCGAGTGCCCCGCTGGGCTTGCAGGTGAACCCTTTCCCGAGTTTCTCTGCCTCTTGCTGGCAGTTGGTAAATGCGTTGCCACTCTCAAGATCTTTTTGTTTCGTTTTCACCGTGCAGGTTCCCAGCTGCTTGTCGGCGGCGCTCAGTGTGTCGAGTTCGGTTGTGGCTTTGACATTTTCCGTGTTGTAGGCCCCTCCCTCGTGTGAGACCAGGTCAGGCCGATATTCCGTACAAAGTGCACTACCGGGCACACCCACAGTTTCTTCCGAGCTTCGCGACGTTTTAACAAGGTACATCCCCAGTTGGCTCTTGAGATCAGATTCGCGCAGGTAAACTTCCGTGCCGGGCTCGAGTGAGGACTGAGTGTTGCAAATGTAGCGCACCGCTGAGTAGGGCTCCACAACAGGTTTGAACCAGTCTCCGTCTTTTTTCTCTTCTTCCTTGGCTTGGCTGCGCACGGCCTCGGCTGTTTTCGTGTCCCCGCCAGCTGTGGCCTCAATAACGTCTTTGTTGAGAACATCATTGCCCAGCCGCTCTGCGGTTTTGATGGCCTGTTGTTTGATGCTTTCTG
>JANQPW010000862.1 GCA_028285285.1 Silvanigrellales bacterium | reverse complement strand
GGGCTCGGTGGATGATCAGAGCTCAAGCCCCAACACTCCCGTGACAGGGCTGCAGTTCACCATTGCTGATGTTGACGACTCCGTTAGCTGCGCTCAGGTGCAGGCCACTTCCAACAACGCATCGGTCGTGGACCCCTCGGGACTGTCTGTGGGAACAGCCTCTGAAGGAGTCTGCACTCTCACGATCACGCCCAAAACAGGGGTGGCCGACGACTCTGCTGCGATCACACTGAGTCTCAGCGATGGTGAACTCACAGCCGAAGAGAATTTCACCTTTTCCGTTACAGGAACAGGCTTTGCTTTCATAGGGACCTCTTCTGTGGTGGGAAGCGAAGACACGACGGCAAGCGCGGCCTTTCAAATCAGCGGAGGTTCCACAGCCAACACCTGTGATGACCTCGACCCGTCAACCTTCCAAGTTTCCAATACCTCGATTGTGGAAACATCTGGGCTCTCCGTTCTTGGAGGTGCCACACAGAACTGCACCCTCAACCTGGTTCCCAAAGCAAACGCCTTTGGCACCACAAGCATCACTTTCAGCCACTCAACGGGGTTCGAATCGGCCAATCACGCCGTGAGTTTCGACATCCAGGCTGTGGATGATGCGCCCTCAATCAGCTCTATTTCCAATCAGAGCCTTCCTCTCAATTCAAGCACCGGAAGCCTCGCTTTCACTCTTTCTGACATCGACAGCAATGTGAACTGTGGTGCGTCGGTTTCTTCCGCCTCCAGCAACACGTCTGTGGTTGCGGCAGGCGGAATAGCACTCTCAGGAGGTGGAACCACGAGCTGCCAAGTTCAGGTGACTGCGGTCTTGGGTGCGCTCACGGGCAGCTCAACCATCACGCTTTCCGTCAGCGATGGAACCACCACCGTGGACACCGATTTCGATGTGAGCATCACAGGCTCCATTCCAGCTCCCGATGCCTTTTCAGCCTCGGCCTCCAGCGGCCTCAATGGTCAGGTTGACATCACCATTGACTTTCCCGCCGACACTTCTGAGTACACCGAACTCAAGATCATGCTCAACTCCGGAACCACTGCAGACGCCGACATTTGCGACACCGGAACACAGGTGAAAAGCTACACAGCCGGTGGCTTCAACGACGAAACTTTCACGCACAATTTGGGTATTGCCAACACACGCATCAGTCTTGCGGCCTGTGGCTATTCCCACGGAACGCTATTCTCAAAGCTTTTGGCTCAGTCGGTTTCCTCAAGCGGACTTCCAGCTCCCACCGCGGTTTCCGGGCTGATTCAGTGGCTCGATGCATCTGAAGCTTCCACAACTTGGCAAGACACAGGAAAAGCGAGTGCAGCCAGCTCCGACACTGACCCCATTGCCCTCTGGGAAGACAAAAGCGGGAATGGCAACCACGTTCGCCAAACGAGCGGAGGACTCAGCCCGCAGCTGCGAACGGGTCAATTCAGGGGCCTCTCGGCTGTTGAGTTTGATGGAACCGATGACCGCTTAGACTATGACACGAACCTGTTCCGAAATGGCACCACCTGGGACAGAACCGTTTTTGCGGTGGTGTCGACGAGCGATGATCAAGCCCATGTTTTGGGGCTGGGTTCTTCTGATCCGGGCTATTTGAACAACTGGGGAGCTGGCATCTATATTGAGAGCTCCACCTACTCCATGAAGAACAACTCCAACGGCCAAGGATTGAGCTCTCCGGTGAGTGTCAGCACATCTTCCCCGCGTGTGGTCGGTGCTCGCTATGCCTCCAACCGGTCCGAAATCTCCATTGATGGCCTCACCCGAGGCCAAGCACTTGACGGCCAGGCCTTCGCCTACACCAAGGCCACAATTGGAGCCTCAGACGGCACCAACGAAAATGACTCCATTGACCCTTTGGATGGGCAAATCTACCAAATCTTGGTTTATGATCGAGCTCTTTCCCGAGCCGAAACCGAGCAGGTCTCGCGTTACCTCAACTTCCAATACTCCGGCCCGGCGGTTCTCAATGTGAAAAGCGCGGAAACAGGCGTGAAAACCACCGGTGAAGAAATTGAGGTTGAGGTTGAGTTCGATCGTTTTATTACCGTAACTGGAGCTCCCCGACTGCAGCTCAGCAATGGCTCGCTGGCCACATTCAAAGAGGTGAGGTTCAACAGCGTTATCTTCAGTTACACCGTCCAATCCGGAGACGCGGCAACTCATCTCGACAACACCTCGTCCATTGACCTCAACGGTGGTGCCATCACCGACCCCGCCAGCAGCGCAGCCGCCAAAACCACAGATCTCCCCACAGGGGTGTACATCAAGGGCTCTCTCGCATA
>JANQPW010000860.1 GCA_028285285.1 Silvanigrellales bacterium | reverse complement strand
TGGCTCGGTTTTCTTGGGCTTTGATCACAAACTGTGAGTCGGCCAAAAAAGGTCGAGCCAAGGAGACCATGTCGGCATGGCCTTCGGCAAGGATACGTTCAGCGTCGGCCGGGTCGTTGATGCGATTGGTGGTGATCACGGGCACTTTGAAGTGTTTCTTGTAGTGGGCTGTGACCCAGGTGAAGGCTCCTCTTGGAACCTTAGTGGCAATGGTGGGCACCCGTGCCTCATGCCAGCCAAGACCTGTGTTGATGAGGTTGGCACCCGCTTCTTCCACTTGTTGACCCAAAGAGATCACTTCTTCGGGAGTGCTGCCGCCCTCCACCAGATCAAGCATAGACAGTCGGAAAATGATGATGAACTCGGGCCCCACAGCCTGACGCACCCCCCGCACGATCTCCAAAGCGAAGCGGCAGCGGTTTTCAAACGAGCCTCCCCATTTGTCACGGCGTTTGTTGGTGCGGGGGGCAATGAACTGGTTGATGAGGTAACCCTCAGAGCCCATGATTTCAACGCCGTGATAACCGGCCTCTTGGGCAAGGGTCGCGGTGCGAACAAAGTCGTTGATTGTTTTGCGCACAAAAAAACCAGGAAAGGGGAGGGGCCGAAAAGGGGTTATGGGCGCTTGCAGTCGGGAGGGGGCCACGATCAGAGGGTGGTAGCCGTAGCGCCCCGTGTGAAGAATTTGGAGAGCAATCTTGCCTCCTGCCTTCTCCACAGCTTGGGTGACCTTTCGGTGCTGCCTTGCCTCTCGCGCACTGGTGAGTTTAATGGAAAACGGAGAAACCCAGCCCGAACGATTGGGGGCCACACCACCCGTCACAATGAGCCCTACTCCTCCCGCGGCTCTTTCCGCATAGTAGGCCGCCATGCGTTCAAAACCACCCCGCTCCTCTTCCAAGCCTGTGTGCATGGAGCCCATGAGCACGCGATTTTTTAACTCCGTGAAGCCCAATGAGAGTGGTTTGAACAAATGGGGGTAGGGGTGCTTCATAAAACTCTCCAGTGGTTGGATCAAAGGTGCCGTTTGTGCAAACCGTTCTCAGGGAGATCCATGAAGTCCAGTTCCCTTTGTTTGGACGACACGGTCTCGAAGATGAAGGGGGCGGCGTTCGCCGGGCCGACCCAAACCAAAGGTCGAAAAGGTCGCTTCATTTTCGCGGATCTGCAGCCGCACAAAGCCCATTTCAGACGGCACCCAGTCGCTGTCTCTTGACGAGTTCGGAAATGCGAGCATTTCTCGCATGGCCGCATGCGGTGAGCCGAGGGAAACCAGGCGGTACGAAGGGATGTTTCCTGCCGGCGGCAACACCATGAAGCCCATTCCCTGGCCCTCGTTGCGTCCATATTCTTCAACAATCTGGAGACGCTCCTGCGAAGGTGAGTAAACCAAAGGCCGGCTGCGTTGATAAAGATGCTCATGGCCCCCAAAATGCCAGTCGATCTGGCCCTGCATCACCTGGAGCAGGCTATGAAATTCTGAGGTGCGGTAAGCATGACGGGCCCCGGCATTGACCGGAGGAATGTGCCAGTGGGTGAACGTCCAGTGGCGGTTCTGCTCTGCTTCGGGAAGCTGAGCGAGGGAGTCAGAACGGGACTGCAGTTCCGTTTCCAGCCACAACCGCTGTGCTCCATCGGTGGAGTTGAACTCTCGGGGCCGTTCACTATCTAAAGCCAGAAAGAGGATTGTTCCCAGGGCAAGCTTGTGGTGGGCGGAGTTGGTTGCCACATAGTCGAGATCAAAGTGCTCTCGAAATTGGCTCACATCGGGATGGCTGCCAAATGTGGGTGTGTCGTGGTTGCCCACGCTCGGGGAAAGGGGGATCCGGGGGCTCAAAGCATGGACTTGATCGAAAAAGGACCACCACAAACCGGGCTCGTCGTTGTAAACAAGATCTCCTGCGATGACCATCAACTGAGCCGAATCGGCTCCAAAGGCCGGATGGTCGGGTTCCAGATCGCTGCTCGTCGACGCGAGGGTCTCCATCACATACCGCGCAACGCGATCATCTCCGTTGTCTTGGGTGTCTGCCAACAGCAAAATGTTCCAACCCCCTTCGGGCTCCTCCAGGGGAGGAGTGCGGAAGCTGTGCACCGGGCTGCGCCAGAGTTCGGGTGTTTCAAAATCAGAGGCGGCGGCCGTGATTTGGTAACTGTAGGGTGTGTTCGGGCTCAGATTTCGCAGCCGAAAGCGGTGTCGGCGTTGGGGGGCCTCACTGCAGATCTCTTCAGCCTGTTCCTCAGAGCCCTCTGGCCACACCGTCACACAGGCGTTGGCATCACGGTGGTGTTCAAATTGAATGCTGGGGATGAGGTGATCGCCGCCAAATTTCCCCAGGGTGATCCAGGGGCCGGCAAAGGGGAAGCGGAAGGCATGCGCAAAGTCGCGGCGGTTGTTGTTGTCCCACTTGTGGGAACCTGAGCAATCGTCGATGCAAATGGCGCAGTGCAGAGCTTTCTCCTTGCCCGTGAGGGGAAGGGTGGCTTCAAAGCGGGAGCCCTCCGAGGGGAGTGGCTGAAGATCAACGCGGAAGTAGAGATCGCGGTTTCCCCAGCGACCATTGCTCGAAAACTCACGAAGATCGTCTCGGCGGTTCCACCCATCAAAACCGCAGTGGGCCCTGACCCAACGGTGTGTCAGTGAAGGGTCGGGATGAGAGTAGAAAAGCCGCAGTTCGCGGCAGCCCCGGTCGTCTTGGGAGGCATCGGCGGGTCGGCCGGGGACACTGCTTCGTTCCACGCATTGGGCGTGCAGCTCTCCGGCCTGAAGGGAAAAAGGACCCTTGCCAGCCTTTTGTGCCGATGCCATTGCTCCGGAACCACTCAGGCCCAGTGTGAAAAAAAAGACCATTGCCCGCAGCGATCGCCGCTGGCCACTCGTTTGTTTTTGATATTGTGCGTTCATGAGATCTCCTCAACAAGCTACCCTTTGCCAGGGCTACTGGAGGATCTTGAAATCTGTCAAGATGACGGCTTGTTGTGACACCCGTTTATCACATGGCCCGGTCTTGTGACAAATCTCTCAGTTCGGTTTTGTGCTGGTGAGCTGCTGCGGCGGAATTTCTGGCGAGGCGAGAACCAGCACCCAGAAGAAATGGCCTGGCTCCTTTGTGTCTTCCGCCCAACCAAACCCGTAGTGGGTGTGTTTTTCCAGAACCATATTGGCGCGATGACTGTTGCTGTTCAACCACGACGAGAAGGCTTCCGTTGCGGAGCTTTGACCGTGGGCGATGTTTTCAGCGAGGGTTGCATAGCTGTAGCTTTGCTGGGTGACCCTCCAGTCTGCACCGGTTCCCTCAGGGCTGGCGTGGCCAAAATACTCTCGAGCCTCCATGTCTTTGGCGTGGAGGCTTGCGGCCTGCGTGAGTTTGGAGTCGGCCTTCACGGCGGCGACCCCTCCTCTCGCGCGGAGTTGGTTGAGCAGTGTTTCCATGCGCTTGCGAAAGACTGTTTGGTCGACAGCCGGTTGCTTTGGAGGCGGGTTGGTGGCGTCTTCCTCACTCATGGTTGGTGCAGGCTTGGGTTGGGCAGCGGCCTGATTCTGGGAGCCGCTTTGGGTCGAAAAGGAAGAGGCTTCCGCTGGGGTTTGGGGAGGGGGGTTTTGTTCACGGGAACTCAATGGGGCGGTTGAGGCAAGCTCTTGCTCAGAGTTCTGCGCCAAATCGTCTTCCTCAGCCGCTGGCATGCGAGGGTTCGTCTGAGAAGTTGGTTCTTCAGCTTTGTTTTTCTTGAGGGTTTTTCCACTCAGGTCGGAGTCAGCGGCAGGCACAGGTTCACTGTTGTGTGAGGTTCTGTTGCGGGTCGAGGGCGTCGTGGCATTGCCGCAACCCCAAACCCCAAAACAGGCTCCCAAAAAGGCCCAATAGAACACAGGCCGCCATTCAGCCTGTGGGCTGCGAAGCGTTGTGCCGAGTGACCGATTGACCATGTCTGGGTGTCCTGCTCAGGGCCATGAAACGACCGTTTTCGCCTTCTTGATCACTTTTCCATCGGTTTTTGTAGGGGAGTCTTAACGATCGGTGAAAACGGAAGTGTTTTTCAATGGTTCAGCTAGGGGAGAAAAAGCCTCCCCCAAGGCTCAACGGCGGAAGGGGTTGGAGCTGCAAAGGCTGCTGGTGTCAACCAGATGAGAGTCGGAGAGGAGTTTTCCAGGGTGAATCACACCTGTGCCAAAGCGGTCGTTCCAGTTGGAGCCTTGAACGCGACCACGCTTTTGAGTCACAAGCTTGAAGAGCTTGGTGATGTTCTTCTTGCCGCACTTTCTCACCAAGTTGTCGTAGCCATGGTAGGAGAGCCAAAGAGCGCCCGCACCTGCTGCATAGGGAACAGCCTGTGAGGTGGAACCGGAGTAGCGTGCCACAGGCCTGACGCGACCAGAGGAAGTCACCACTGGAGTCATGTCGCGCAGTTCGGTTCGGTCTTTGCGTTTGACGTCGGCAAAGCAGGTGGTGGAGGGTGCTGAAATGTCTGCATAGATGGAACCCACAGCGCCGTGGCGTGGTTTCCAGTGGCGGTGGCTGTTGCTCCCTTTCCAGACATCAAAGGAATACTTTTTGATGTTGCCGTTTTGGTCGGTCACGTCCATGGTGGAGCCGGTTACGCCAATAGTGGAATCGTATTGGGCGGGAACGAGGCGAGGGGTGGCTCGGCCGAGTTCCTTTTTCTTCGAGCCCATGGCGGCAAAGATCATCACACCGTTTTCTTCTGCATAGCGAGAAGCCTGTTTCAGAGAGGGGTGACCTCTGCGAGAAGTTCGAGGGTCATAGCCCTGAGGGCGGTTCCACTTAAAGACATCGAGCCCGTCGCGCAAGCCGCGGAAGGCGGTTCCATTCGACATGGAAATGACTTGAGCACCTTGGTCGACCGCGTGAACGATGGCGCGGGCCACTTTGTTGTCCACGCTTTGAAACAGTTCTTGCAGGTAAACCAC
>JANQPW010000857.1 GCA_028285285.1 Silvanigrellales bacterium | reverse complement strand
GGTGGAGCTGTGGTATTCTCAAGAAACTCTGTTTTGAGGATCGGCATGTCCCATAAACTGAAATCCATGAACGACAGCCTTTGGGCCATTGGCGTGGTGCTCCTCCTGTTTTACGCACAGTTTCGTTCCAGGGACTTGCCGGGGGAAGAGCAGATTCTGCCACAGTTGGCAGCAGAGCCCATTCAGCAAGAAACCCGGCAGCCAGAATTCCAAATGGAGCGTGGTGGTGTCACCTACACAATATCTCCAAAATTTGATTATGAACTGCATGGGCTCGTTGTTTCTTTTCATGATGTCACCGATCACCTCATTCCCGACTTCCACAGGTGGGGATGGGGTGACAACCTCAACGAAAAAGACCTCTGTGTGCTTTGGGGAGAAAATCTCCGGGAAAACATCTACAAGAAGATGGCCTTTCGAAACGGCAGCTGGACCTGCTGGTTTCGCACTCAAGATCGAAAAGTGTGGAGGCAGTTCAATCTTCATCAAGTGGCCAACAACCACCTCTTGGAAAATGACGAGAGCGTGCGGCGGGCCATTCTCAAAACTGGGGTGGGAGACCAAATCCGAATCAAGGGGCAGCTTGTTGAGTACTCTCATTCCGGTGGCTTCAAGAGGGGCACAAGTGTGACCCGAACCGATCAGGGCCAGGGAGCCTGCGAAACCATTTTTGTGCGGGAATTTGAAATTCTCAAACGAGCCAACCGGCCTTGGTCTGATCTGAGCGAAAATAAGGCCCCTGTGCTTTCAGTGGTCTTTCTGATGTGGTTGTTTCGGGCCCGCTCTCGTTGGAAGCGCTCTCAAGCGGGGAGGCTTGAATGAAACTCGGTCGATTTAAAGGAGAGGACACATTGAGGTATCGGTCTACTTTCTTAGAGTGTTTTCTTATTGCTGCAGCCTGTTTCTCATCGGCCTGCGTCTTTTCCACTTCGAAGCCCAAGATCATCCAGGGAACGGTTGCAGAAGTGGGAGAGATCAGTGGCGTTGTCGATCTCAGGGGTTACAACTGTTCCGCTGTGGTTCTTTCCTCGAAACTCATGATCACGGCCGGGCATTGCCTGTTGGTTGAGCCGGGCAAGCCAAAAATCAGAGCCGACAGTGATTTCATTTTGCACTATGTGACTGATGCCGGAGAGCGATT
>JANQPW010000813.1 GCA_028285285.1 Silvanigrellales bacterium | reverse complement strand
TCGTTCAGAAGGCGGTGACCCTCTCTCCCAATGTTCCCAATGAAGCCAACATCTTTGTCGAAAATGTCGACGATCCGGCTTATTTGGCCGACCTGGTTATTCCCTATCTTGGGTTGGACTACGAGAAGAAGCAAGAACTGCTTGAGGTTCCCGAGTTGGAGTCTCGCCTTCGAAAAGTTCATCAGTACCTAACCCGAGAAATTGAAGTTTTGGAAGTGTCTCAGCGCATTCACTCTGAAGTTCGGAGCGAGGTTGGCAAGCAGCAGCGCAAATACTATTTGCGTGAACAGCTCAAGCAGCTGCAGAAGGAACTGGGAGAAATCGATGGCCGAGAAACAGGCGGGGCTGACGAGGTCTCGGAGCTCAGCGAGCGTGTGGCCCAGAGCAAAATGTCCCAAGACGCGCGGCAGACCGCCGAACGGGAAATCGATCGCATGAACCTGATGCAGCCAGGCTCGCCCGAGTACATGGTGAGCCACACCTACGTGAACTGGCTGCTTGATGTTCCCTGGGGCGAAGAGTCTCAGGGGGAAGTTGATCTTCAAGATGCCCAAAAAATACTCGATGAAGACCATTTTGGGTTGGAAAAGATCAAAAAGCGCATTCTCGAGTACCTTGCCGTGTATTCTCTTAAGCCCGACTTGAAGGGGCCCATCCTTTTGCTCTCAGGACCTCCGGGGGTTGGAAAAACCAGTTTAGGACGCTCAGTGGCTCGCGCTCTCGATCGCAAGTTTGTCCGAATATCTCTGGGTGGCATCCGCGATGAGTCTGAAATTCGGGGGCATCGGCGCACCTACATCGGATCGATGCCGGGCAAAATCATCGATGCCCTGAAAAAGGCCGGAACGATGGATCCCGTGATTCTGCTCGACGAAATTGACAAACTTGGTTTTGATATGAGGGGCGACCCGGCAAGTGCATTGCTTGAGGTGCTTGACCCCGAGCAGAACCACAGTTTTGTCGACCACTACCTCAACACCTCTGTAGACTTGAGCAAGGTGATGTTCATCGCCACGGCAAACTCTGTGGCGAACATCCCTCCTCCACTCCTCGACCGCATGGAACCCGTTTCTCTGGCCGGTTACACTCTTCACGAGAAGGCAAACATCGCAGCACAATTCTTGTTGCCACAGGTGGCCAAAGAACACGGAATAGACACCCGCGGGTCACTGCGCATTGGCAAGCCATTGGTGGAGTCACTCATTGAAGGCTACACCCGAGAAGCCGGAGTGCGCCAGCTCAAGAGAGAGCTGGCTGGGCTTGCCCGTGGTGTGGCTCGAGAGATCGTGGAAGCAGAAAACAAGAAGAAGAAGAAGCGCGGCGGCAAAGCCCAGCCGGTGAAACAAAGAAGACCCCGAGCGCTCTCACGAAAAGACCTGGAACAGTTTTTGGGTGCTCCTCGTTTTCAAAAGCCTGGAAAGGTGACACAGCTTCCACCTGGAGTTTCCCTCGGGCTGGCCTACACGCCGGTGGGCGGAGATGTGCTTTTCATTGAAAGCACTTGGAATCGCACCGAAAGCCAGGGCAAAC
>JANQPW010000809.1 GCA_028285285.1 Silvanigrellales bacterium | reverse complement strand
AGGCTCTGGATATCATTTCTCGGTTTTGTTCAAGGAGCCAATCGGTATAGCCATAGGGAAGCTCCTCAGACTGGCGAAAAAGAGCGTCCATCCACTTTTGTCGCTCCTCATCATCTTTTTGCCGAAATGTTTCGCGAAAGTCGAAAATGCCATCTGTTTGGTTGTAGAGGAGCTTGAACTCTACGTCTTGCTCAAGTTCTTCGAGGGGGGTTGCGAGTCTTTCTTCAAGAGCAATCATACTGGCCAGTGCCTCAAAAAAGTCGTTCCTCACACCATTCACGTAGTAGATTTTGTCAGTCTTGTCACAAAGAGCGTCGTGCCCCGCCAGCTCATCTGCCGGAAACTCTGTGTTTGCGTGGGCGCCCGAAAAAAAACCTAGGCTCAACCCAAGTGCTAGTGAGTGCAGTTTCATTTGCAGTCTCCTTCCTGAATTGTGGGTCGTCGAAAAACCTGACCGGCTGCGTGTTGGTTGATCTTTGTGAGAACATCTCTTCTAGAATCGGAATTCCAAAGGTAACGATGCAGTGCTCTGTGTGCTTCGATGAATTTCTTGGTCGAGGTTTTTTCAGCAAAGTGGCGGCGAAAGCACTCTAGATGTTGGGATTGTTCCTTGAGTTTGGTGAGGACGGCGATTTTGTCGTCTGCGAGAGGAGCAACCTGCATGATGCTCTTAGCGTATTCAGTGAGCAGTGTTTTGCTGGTGTCGTCGAACTGTCTTTCCTTTTCAATCCAAAGATCGATGTCGTCTCGAACGCCGTTGTTGTCTTGGTCGCGACCCAGAACAGAATCAGACTGGTCTTCCGGCACGCTGACACGAATGGGGACGTCACCATCTGAGGGGACTTGACCTTCGGGGTCTATCTTGGCTAGTGGGCCACATGCTGTGGCCAATGCGAGACCGGTTATGAGCAAAGTTGATCGGAACATTCTCATTCTCCTTTGTGGGTAGAACTTCTGTCTTGAAGACGAGGTCTCTTCACGTTGTCTTGTGAGTGAGCGAAAAAAATTTGACCACTGTGGTGAGGAGCTTGATTTGGCATGGTTTTCGCACTGCTTTTGCATTGTTTGTGCGGTCGTCTCAATTTTTGCACGACCTGGCTGCACACACGCCGCCCCCAACAATCCGTGGAGAACAGTGTCTATGAAAGCGGTCTACTTGAAATCATTGAAGATGATTCAGAACAAGTTTTTTCGAAGCGTCATGCTGGCTCCGCTTATGGTCGTCGTTGGGTGTGGCACCGCAAACCAGAGTGTGTCTAATCAAAAGACTGTCACTGTTGAAGTTGACAATGAGCCCCTGAAGCTTGGGGCTCAGACTTGGCCCGCCAAATTTGCGGTTTGTAAAGCAGTGGCAAGCTACCTTGAAACCGATGGCATCGGCGCGCGAGACCAGTGTCTGCAGAGCAGTTTTTTGGTGACACAAAAAACTCGATCGGGTCCTAACGACGATATTCTCACCCAACTTGTGGTGAACACCGACGCCACGTTCCTCCATGGTGTGGAAAACTGTTTGGTGAAGTTGACGAAGAAGTTCTTGGCGCCATCGGTTGACGAAAATGGTCACCTTGAAGGCTCTCATGAGGTGAAGTGGCTTGCCGATGTTGTGGAGTGCGATCCCCTGCCAGCTCCAAGTCCCAAAGAGCTCGCAGAACAGATCTTCGATTTGCTGGAGTCTAAAATTGGCGGTGGTGATCTCACACTTGAGGAATACGATGTGGGCTCCTTGGATCCTCAGTGGCAAATTGAAGACCTTGTCAAAGGTTTGCAGGGCGTTGTCACAACCGAAGAGCCAAAAGTCACAACTGGCTTCGAAGAAAACAAGTCGCGTTTGCTGGGGCTTTTCAGCCGATGGCAAGAGCTGGAAGAGCTGCTCGACCAACTGCGCCCGCACGTGAACTTGAGCATTCACGTCACGCCAGGAGACGATTGTGTCGAAACGGAGTATTGCAGTGTTGACATGTTTGAGTTCTACACGCGGTCTGGCGACGTGATCTACATCCACCTTGAAGACAACACCTAAGAGTCCATCTCAAAAGATCAGAGCTTACTCAAACATCGCCCGAAAGGCGGCCACCATTTCATCATCCGGCACTTCTCGAATGCGGGTTGCCAGAATCCAGTGGTGTCCAAAAGGGTCTTTCACCCTCCCAGCTCGATCACCGTAAAACTGGTCGTCGAGGGGAAAGATCTCAGTTGCGCCTTCCTTGAGAGCCTTTTGAAAGATCTTGTCCACGTTTGGCAGGTGAAGATTCAGCACCACAGATGTTCCCTTGAGCCTCTCTGGACTTTTTGAGCCAGATTTTGGGTTTTCATCGGCCAGCATAATGGGGGTGCCTTCGATTTCGATTTCTGCATTCATGCAAACACCATCGGGGGTTTCAAGCCGAGAGCGCACTTCTTTTGCCTGAAACACTTTTTTGTACCAATCAATGGCTTCTCCGGTATTCTTAACCTGCAAATAGGGCATCACACCTTTCACAACTCAACTCCTTCTTGCGTTCTTATAGTGCATAAAAAAGTCATTCCCTGAGAATCTTTTCCATGGCCTTTCCCTTGGCCAACTCGTCGATCAGTTTGTCGAGGTAGCGGAGCTCCCGCATGGTGGGATCCTCGACATTTTCCACCCTGACCCCGCAGACAACGCCTTTGATCAGCTCGCGTGCGGGGTTTGGCCGTGGAGCCTCATCGATGAAGGTTTTGACGTCAATCTCCTTCTTTATTTGCGACTCTATTTTTCTTTGCGTGTATCCGGTGAGCCAACGGATGATCTGGTCCACCTCTTCTTTTGTGCGGCCTTTTTTCTCTGCTTTGTCTACATAGAGAGGGTAAACTTTGGCAAAACTCATTTTGAACACGCGGTGTTCGGGCATGTTGTGGCTCCCCAAGGTCTGGTTTGCAAAACTTATCAACAGGAAACGAGTTTAGCACTCAAGGCGAGCGGTGCGAAACTCGCACTGGGGTAGGAGCCACTTTTCTGAGGTCAGTCGTCGGCCCCAATAGACCATGTTGCGCCGCGGTCGTCGCCGTGAATGTCGGTTGTGAACAGTGAAGAGAGGCTCACTCCGGCGT
>JANQPW010000793.1 GCA_028285285.1 Silvanigrellales bacterium | reverse complement strand
CTTGGTGGGTGCGACCACTGAGGTTCTTGAGAGTTGAGCGCGCGTCTTCAGCCGATGAAGGCTTCTCGAGAATATGGCCTTCCGGAGACACGACCACTGTGTCGCTGGCCACCACAAAGTGATTCCGGCACTCCTCTGAATAGCGCAGCATCACGTCAGCTGCCTTGAGCGCTGAATTTCTCAGAACATAGTCATCAGCTTTTTCGTTGGGAAAATGAGCCTCGGTGATGTCGGGCGCGAGGGCCTTGTGATCGACCCCATACTGCTTGAAGAGTTCACGGCGCCGAGGCGAGGTGCTGGCTAAAACGATGTCATTGAGCTTGAGCATAGGTTCACTCCAACAGAGGAAGTGTGATCGATCTCATGCAGAGTGGTAAAAAGCAAGCTCGTGGAGGGCTCAACTTCAAGGTTGGGGTGCCGGAGTGTCGCTTTCTGCAGCCGGCGCCGGTTCTGCCTGCTGACCCTCGGAGGAAACAGGCTCTTCGCTTGCTGGTGGAACGGATTCCGTGCGCTCTGTGGCAACATCTTTTGGGTTCAGGCGAAACAACACAGAGTCGGCGTTCCAGCCAATGGCTGCAACAACCCGAAAGGTACCACTGCTGGAATCATAAGAGCCTCTCCCTCCCCAGAAGGCCGCCTTGGGAGCTTCCGCAAGTTCAGGTGTAGTGCTCAGCGAATAAGGTGCTTTTTGGATTTTCAAGCGGTTTCCATCTTCAGTCACGCTGTGGTGGTGAATTTCACTTTCATAAACGGCCCAGAGATTGCCCTTCTCGTCGGAAAAGACGGCTTTCAAGGGCTTCTTGTTTGTGTCAGTTTGCCACGGCGTGGTCACGAGCCTGCGTGATTTTTCGTGACGAAAGATGAGCTGCAGTTTCCCGCTAGACCACCCCAGAATTTGGCTGGGCGATGCAAACAGCGGAGCTTTTCCAGCATCGAGCACAGACTCTGACTCCATCGCCGTGCGGAAAGGTTTGTCGTTGCCGGGGCCTTTGACCAAAAGCAATGCCTGCTCTTCTTGAGTCCAGTAGAGGTTGTCACCCACTGGGTAGGTTTGCAGGCCTTGAGCTGATTCCGAAGCGGGACTCTTCCATTGAGCGAGGTCGAGAACGCCTTTTGTGCTGAGGGTCCTGTTGGGGCTGTGAAGCCCAATGGACTCAGGTGTGATGAGTGTTGTGAAGC
>JANQPW010000783.1 GCA_028285285.1 Silvanigrellales bacterium | reverse complement strand
CCTTCACACTGCTTGCAGTTGGCGACGGATTGATTGCCGCCATTCCCGCGCTGATGATTTCAACGGCAGCCGGTATCATTGTGACACGTGCCACCAGCGAAGGTCACCTCGGAAAGCAGGTGTTGGATCAATTCCGTGTTCATCCACGGGCGATGTATGTCGCCGCCACACTCATCTTCATATTGGCTTTGATTCCGAGCTTTCCAACAGTCACCTTTCTCGGACTTTCGGCTGCATTATTTGGTCTTGGACGCCTTGCCGGACGTTACATGCAGAAGGTTGCCAGCGACAAAGATGCCGCCAATGACACCGAGGACTCAAAAGATGAGAGCGAAGATCTCGACACCCTGATGCACATTGACACCCTCGCTATTGAAGTAGGTCACGCCCTGGTGGATTTGATCGATCCCTCACAGGATGGAGAAGTTCTTGAAAGGGTGCAGAGCATCCGCAAGCAGTTCGCTCAAGAGCTTGGAATTGTTGTGCCCAAAGTTCAGCTGCGCGACAATCTCGAACTTGATCCCACCCAATATGCTGTTCTTCTCAAGGGGAACAAAATCGCAACAGGACATCTTATGGTCGACTTCTCCCTCGCAATGGATCCCGGAGACGTGGAAATCCCCATTGAAGGAGAACCTACGACGGATCCTGTCTATGGAGTACCCGCTATTTGGGTCCACAAGCGAGAGAGAGATGAAGCAGTATTCCGAGGCTATACGGTGGTTAATTGCTCCACGGTGATCGCTACTCACCTCACGAAGGTTCTCAAAGAAAATAGCAATGAACTGATCACTCGTCAGGATGTTCAAAGCATGGTTGATCGACTCAAAGAAACAGATCCAAAAGTTGTGGAAGAGGTCATCCACAGCGACAGGCTTTCTTTGGGAGACGTCGTCAAAGTTCTCCAACATCTCCTCCGCGAAGATATCTCGGTGAGAGACATCCTGTCTATTTTTGAGTGCCTCGCAGACCACAGTAGGCAGACTAAAAACCCTGAGGTTCTGGGAGAGCATTGCCGCAAAGCACTGAGTCGTTCCGTCACACAGAAGTACTTGAACGAAAAAGAGGAGCTGGTGGTGATCACTTTCGACCGCATGCTGGAAGATCAAATTTCCGGTGGGCTCGTCACTGCTGAATCGGGATCGACCTATCTCAACCTAGACGCAAACTTTGCGCAGTCTGTTCTGCAGAAGCTTGTTGATGGAATGCAAGGGTTTGAAGAGGAAGCGTCACAACCGATTCTTTTGATTTCGGCAAGGCTTCGTAGTGCTTTTAGAAACCTAGTGTCACGGTACATGAGTCAATTGATCGTCATGTCGTACGATGAAGTGCCTCCCGAAGTTTCGGTTCGCACATTTAAGATGGTCTCGTAGCAGGGAGAAAAAATGGAAACAGTCAAGTTCGAAGCAATCACTGTGCGAGACGCCCTCAAGAAAGTAAAAGCCGAGCTCGGTCAAGACGCTGTGATCATCAGCACGCGTGAGAAAAGCAAAGTGATGGCCGAAGGGGGCTCGCCTCAAAAGGTCGTCGAGGTTTTGGCATCGGCTGCGGCCACTGCTTCTACTGCTTCCAAGGATGTCCAAAAGCCTCGTCAAAACCTTTCAAATCAACAGATTTACAAACCAAACTTTCCCGTCATCAACAACAAAGACAAAGCGACTGTCCTCAAATCGAGCACAAACTCAACACTGCCCCTTGTCTCCGAGCGAACGTCTGAAACACAGGCGGGAGGGAACTCTTCGGGCAGACCCGCGGGCCAAACCAACCTTCCAAAAGGGGCAGACTCCGACCGTGTTCTCCAGGAGGTTCAAGATCAGCTGGGAAATCTCCGCACAGAACTGAGACGCTTGCCACATGTTAATCTTGGCGAACAAATGCAAGAAATAAAAGTTCTGCTACACGACATTATGCGCGGCCAAACGGCAAGCACTCCAGCAAAACACGTCAACCCTCACATAGACAACATTGCAGTGAAGTTGCGAAGTGCTGGCGTTCTCAATTCGGTCACAGCAGATCTTTGCCAATACCTCGAGAGTCATCCAGCTCCCGAGGGTGCAGATCAACGGGAGCACTTCCTTTCTCACACTATTCGATACATCATGAAAAAAATTCAGATCTCTGGACCTTTCTCTGCAGACTCCAACCTCCAAGAAACACATTGCCTCGTGGGACCAACAGGAATTGGGAAAACAACGACCATTGCAAAGATCGCGGCACAACTAAAAATCAAAAAGCAACGCCAAGTTGCGTTGTTGAGCATGGATTCACTTAGAGTTTCCGCTGCAGACCAGTTACGTGTGTACAGTAAGATACTCGACACCCCGTTCGCAGAGCCTCGAGACACAAAGGAACTCCTCGATTTTGTCGAGAAACGGTATGATCTCGACACGATACTGCTCGATACAGCCGGGCGCACAGCTCACTCAGTGACACAGTCAGATTTTTTGAAGTCGCTAAAACATAGCTCGATACCCATACGGTTCCACCTCGTTCTATCCGCAACCATGAAACAGAGAGACCTCGAAGAAACGGTTCGTGCCTACGAGTTTCTGAACCCAACAAGCCTTATTTTCACCAAGCTTGATGAGTCATGGAGCTTCGGCGAGATTTTCAACATATGCGCACTCTTTCAAACTCCTGTGAGCTACTTTGCGGTCGGTCAAAATGTGCCGGATGATCTCGAGATTGCAACCAAAGAAAGAGTCGTGGAGCGGCTCCTTAAAATCTAAAACACAACAAGATGGAAAAAAGGAAAAACTGAATGTTCGATCAGGCAGAGACTCTTCGCCGACTCATGGATGAACAATCACAAAGAGGGGAGCCAACGCCGGTTCTCAAGGAAGGGGGCTCTCCCTCCATTCCCCGAGTGATAGCTGTCTCGGGTGGGAAAGGAGGGGTAGGAAAAACCCTTCTCACCGCTAATCTGGGGCTTGCCTGTGCCGACCTGGGTCAAAGAGTTCTGCTCATTGACGGAGACCTCGGCCTCTCCAATCTCGATGTTGTCCTCAACCTCAAAACCCGCGGCTCACTAGACAATGTGCTCGCGGGAGAGTGCCGACTTTCCGACATCATCGTTCAAGTTTCGTCAGGCTTGGATATCATTCCTGCCTCAAGCGGTTACCTCCGTGTGCCTGAACTCACGCGCATACACAAGTTGATGCTTCTTGACCAAATTGACGAGTTAAACGTGCAGTACGACCTGGTGTTGATCGACACAGCTGCTGGGGTCTCCCGCACGGTTCAATACTGGGCTGCATCTGCTGCCGAGGTTGTCATCGTTGTGACTCCAGAGCCAACGAGTCTCGCCGATGGATATGCCACGATGAAAATTCTAAGAGAAACAACCCAAGAAACCCGTTTCGGACTGATAGTGAATATGGCGCAGAACCAGGAAGAAGCACTTCATGTCTATGAGAGATTTTCTTCGGTTTCGGAAGAGTTCCTGGGTGTCCATGTGAGCTTCATTGGAACCGTTCCCAGCGACAACTGTGCAAAGATGTCAGTTATGCACCGGACACCTCTTGTAAAAAGCTTTCCATTTTCAAATGCAGCAAAGGGAGTGGGTCAAATTGCTGCCTATCTCCAAGATAAGTCTGACACCGCCAATGCAAAAGGAACTGTGCAGTTCTTTTGGAAGCGGATGGTAAATTATGGCTACAGCGAAGTGACCTGCTGAAGGATCTCCGGAGGAAGAATGAGCTCAAATTCGTCGAGCGCTAGGAAGTCGCCTGCTGCTTCACGCAAATCAAATGCAAAGAAAGCAGCTTCGATTGCCCGGCAAGTGAGCCAAAATGATGATCCGATGCGCAATCAGGTCATCATGGACTATGCGCCGCTGATCAAATACATTGCACAAAAAATCGCTGCACGACTGCCTTCCAATATTGATCTCGACGATCTCTTTTCGGCAGGTGTGATTGGGCTCATGGACGCCATCGACAAATACGATCCCAGCCGTGACAACAAATTCAAGACCTACGCAGAGTTCCGAATCCGTGGCGCTATTCTTGACGAACTCCGAAATCAAGATTGGGTTCCAAGATCTGTTCGCGAGTCTAACAAAAAGGAAGAAAAGGCAAAAATTGCGCTTGAGCACAAGCTAGGAAGACCAGCAAACGACAAAGAAGTCGCTGAATTCCTGGAAATGTCCTTAGCAGACTATCATGAGCGCACGGGTCGCACTCGTGTTTCAATGATGAGCTTGGAAGAACTGGGCGGAAGCCAATCCGGAGACAAGAAGTCACTTCTGGAGTGTCTCGAAAATCCCAACTCCAAAAACCCCTTCACACAACTCAAATCGAAGGGAGTGCGCGAGATCATCATGAAGACCGTTGAAGAGCTGCCCGAAAAGCAGAAACTGGTGCTGAGCCTCTACTATTACGAGGATCTGAACCTGAAGGAAATAGGACGCATTCTTGATGTAACGGAATCACGAGTGTCGCAACTGCACACCCAAGCGGTTCAAAAAATGAGACTGAAGCTTCGAAATCTACTGCAGGAATAACCAGGGAGTAAGAAAATGGCAATGCCACCAAAGGAAATCAACATTCTGATCGTTGACGATTTTCCCACCATGCGGAAAATCGTGAAGACGGTTCTCAAGCAATTGGGATACACGCGAATAACCGAAGCTGAAGACGGGGCTGAGGGTCTTGAGATTCTAAAATCAAACAGCTCGATTGAGTTTGTGGTGAGTGATTGGAACATGCCCCAGATGACCGGTATTGAGCTCCTCAAAGAAGTACGAAAAAACCCCAAGCTCAAGCATCTTCCTTTCTTGATGGTAACCGCTGAAGCCGACAAAGAAAACATTGTAGAGGCCGTGAAGTCCGGTGTCTCAAACTACATCGTGAAGCCATTTAATGCCGCAACGATGAAAGAGAAAATCGACAAAATCTTCAAATAATCTCATCCCGGAGCCTGCATGTCGTCTCAACCCAATATCCTTCAAAACCCAAAACCAGGAAGAGAAGGAACTCAAGAAACTGTGCCCCAGCAGATTCAGCTGGTGAGCAAGAAGCTTCCCATACGCTACTGTGAATTCAAGATTTCAAACAATGTGAAGAAAATGTTTCGCGCAGACAGCCAAGGGCTTTCCTCCCAAGGAATCCAATTCACATCTACCCTCGCCTTTGAGCCTGGTGTTCTCATGCGGGTATGGATTGAGCTACCCGACTTCTGGGCGAGAAAATCCCGTCATGTGGGTTACCGCCACACAGACGCCCCCACATGGTTTCAAATGCTTGCTCGCGTGATTTCCTGCGATGAGATGAACAAGCGAGGCAGTAAGTTTCAGCTGCTCTGCGAGTCGGTCAACATGGATCCCAACGATGACAAAGTTCTCCGCGATTTCCTTGGCCTCGGAGAGGAACCGTGAGCAATATAGAACTGATTGCAGCTGGAATCACACTCTTCGTGTTGATTGAAGTGCTTTTCCTTTTCATTCTCTACCGCTCCGTCAATGCATCTAAGCGCAGGAGAGACGAAGAGCTCGAGGTGATCGATGCGGAACGAAACCAGATCCTTCAAATCCAGCAGGAGTTACTAAAAGATATCAAAGCGGCTCAGTCTTCTACAAAAGAGGGTATCAGCCGCCTGAACAAAATTGGAAATCAGGCCCATGCTGAGTGGACGGAAATGACGGCCCGAATTGACGAGGTCATGGCGGAGATCGAAGAGCGAAGCAATGCGCTCGTCGACGAGTCTCTGCAAAAATTGAATAAAAAGACCCTCGAGACCCGAAAAGTTCTAGAACTCAGCGAGGAAGCTGTTGACGCTCTCAAGGAAAACCTCACACTGGCTAAAAAGGTCCTCCGCTTTTTCGATTCTAAGATGAGACTTGATGACATTCTGAAAGACCTCCAAATGGACAAATACACCGAGGCAAAGGCCATGCTGCAAAATGGCATGGATTCGAGTGTGGTGGCCTCAAAACTTGGCCTGTCAACTACAGAAGTTTCACTCGTCTCTCACACACTCTGAAGTCTTCAATTCTTGTTACTATAAATAATTGATCTTAAAAGACTTTCTTCCTTTAGCTTCAGCTAGCTAATATTTGCCGTGTCAATTCCGATAAAACTTGTGAACCGAATCATGAAAATTCCGGCAGAAAGATGCGGGAGGAGATCATTGTGACAACACACAAGACCAATCGCCGGGTCGACACACCCACAAAGGGCGATATTCTCGAGAAGCAGGAAACTGAGCTGCACCCAACATCAAATGTTGAACCAGAAGCTTCTCAGCCCCATCTGCAAGACGAAGACTTCTCTGATGCTCCCAGCGCTCGCAGGAAGCTCTTTTCCTTCGGGCTTCCCGCAGCCGCAGCATTGGTATTGTCGGCCTGTGGCAAAGCGGTCACCGGGGGCGGAAAGAGAACCTTCTCCAAGGAAGGCCAAACTGGCAACGGCCTGGCGACGGGCGCTGCCCCTGGAAACAACAATGGCGGAAACCCTGACGGGAATCCAAATGGCGGAAACCCTGATGATGGAAACCCAAATGCTGGGAACCCGGATGGCGGGAATCCAGACAATCCACTCGGCAACGGCAACACCGACGGCACAGAAGGGAACCCTCCAGCTGGAGGGGAAAATCCTGGGCCCGACTACACCGACCCTAAAGTCACAACCTTAAACCCCTGTGATGGAATCGGCATTGATATCGTCAACACCGCTGCAATGACCGACGACACCCAGTTGATCGACGAGATTGCCGGAACCAAGGCCCTCAAGATCTGGGGGCGGAGCTCCAGTGCACTCGTTGCTTTGAAGCTCAACAGCAATGTGCCAGCCGGAAGTTCAGTGATTCTCGCAGCGCCGACAGATGATCCGAATCAACATCGGGTGCTGGCGGTTCGCAGCGTCATGAATACTGAAGTTGATGTGTCTGGAGCGGCCGCGATGATTGCCTTCGACGCCGTCAATCTCTCCGGACTCACGTCGCTGCTTGTGGCTGTGATTGAGCCCATGGGGGCCAGTCGCAAACACCTAGTGAGTTCTGGAGTTGCACCTGACAGCCCAGCGAGTGGACGGTTCCAAACAATGCACGATGGCAAACCGGTCTACGACGCTCAGGTTGCCCTTCTCCCAGATGAAGGCAATGCAAAACTGAGTGGAAGGCTTGCTGAATACTCCGCAAACTTTCCAATATCTGGAGGTGGATTCGGTTTCTCTATTGGAACGGATGAAGTCTTTCAGGCGGTCAACTTACGAACAGACGGGTACCTGACAAGTGGCCCGTCTGAGTCGGCTCACATCGCACACGCGGAAACAACATGGAGTTTTCCTGCGGCTTTCTCCTCTTCAACAGTCTTGGACCTTCTCGGGAGAGACATCTCGGCCAGTTTTCAAAGTGGAAAAACAAGTGCCCTCAAAGACTACTGTAACTTTGTGGTTCTGACTCCGTCTGCAGATGGTGAAGTGTATTTTCGCTACGTCATTGGCGTTGGCTAAGAAAGGATTCAACAATGAGCATCAAACTGAGCAAAACTGCCATAGACCGACGCGACCTCTTCAGATTTTCCGCCATGGGAGCTGCCGGCCTGTATCTTGTGAATCTGGAGGGTTTAGCCGAGGCTGCCGTGTGCGACAAACTCACGGTGAACCAGCTGAGCACCGATCCCGCTGCCTATGGCTCCAAGGTCTCCTCACTCGGTATGGACGAGAGAAACCTCTACTACTTTATTGACGGAAGCTTTTCCAACTTCTACCTGCAAGACAAGGCGGCTGGAGAAAACAAGAAATCGATTGGCCTTGTGACAAGCGTGAACGGAACAGAAAAGCTCTTTCGAGAAATTGTGGGAAGCGACGCCTCAAACGGCACTCAGACCTACAACTATGGTGCCATGTCGGCAGCAGAACAGAATCGGTTCCGAATTCTCACAAAAGCACGAGTCGCCATCCATTGTGAATTCGAACAAACCGCAAACAGCTACATCGAAACCGTGGTCCTTTCCGATGCAAACCACAAGGTTTTGGGAATCAGGCGCCTGACACCGGCCGATGCTATCGACAAAAACGGTCAAAAAATTGCTCCTTACATCATTTTCGATCGCCTCAACCTTGTAGAAGGCCAAGACCTCCACATCACCTATGTGAAGGCCACAGCAGGACAACCGTCGACCATCTTCCAATACAAGATCGACAAGAAGCACGTTGGACCAAGTCGCTTTGACTACATGCACTTGCCGGCCACTGCGCGCGATCAGATCTCTGTTGCCTTCCGAAGCTCACTCCTGGGAGGTGATCCCAACACGGTCTCGACCGTTGAAGGTGGGCGCGGTCAACACGCCCTCACATACCATGGCTCCGATCCGGCTGCTGATCGCGCTGCCGCAATTCCAGTGTTTCCTTTCGACGGACGAGGCGGTTATATCACCACCGCATTTTATGCACAGCGGCCCTCGCCACCTCATGCAGCCCGTTCAAAACTTCTGGACCTGAAGGCTGATGGTGACTTTCAGTTTGAGATCGAAAAAATGCACGCGGATCTCAGCGTTGGTCATCACATGCGGTACTTTCTCGTGATGGATCCGGTTGGACGTCTCATGGCTGGCCTTCACAGGCAATGCCTCGGAGCATCGGGAAGCGTTTCCGACGTGACCACCTATGATGGTGGCCTGGGAAATGCCGCAAGCACTGGCGGTGGCTCCTACAAGGTGCGAAGGGGAGTTATGGAGAACGCGAAGGGCGCAGACTACAAACTCACTTCGTACAAAATCAACGACATGCCCTATGTTCAGATTGTGACAGAAGACATTCTCGATGCGATCGCACGTGTGAGCTACCGCCTCCGATAAAGCTCGAGGGCAATTCTTTCCCATTGCCCGGGGAAGGGTTCAATTCTTTGACCCTTCCTGCTCAAACTCACTCATTCCAAACCGATAGCCCCCTTTGAGATGATGCAGCTGAAAAGGGGGTGCCTTTTGGCACAGACAAAGCACATTTCCAAGCCGAACACTCACAAGATCCGACGGGGAGTCTCTTTTCTTCTCGTTGTGATGCTGACATGCCTCGTGTCTGTCCCTGAAACAGGTTTTTCTCAAGCTCGTAGCCAGGCAAAATCTAAGCAATCTGTGAAGAAAAAGAAAAAGCTGGGTGGCACACGCACCAAGATTCTCAAAGATAAAACTCGAAAAAAAGAAGGCCACGAAGCCGGCACGGGCGTCGCAATTTTTATGGGCATGACGGGAGGTCAACTCAGCATTCAAACCGACGATCCCAGCGTGGAAAGCAATAAGTCGGGTCTTTATCTTGCCGGCAAAGCTCTGAGCTCGTTCTACACAAAAAACTGGGTGTTCGATCTCGGTCTGGGATGGTTCTATGGAGAGGCTGGGGCACAAGAGCCTGGAACAGCCGAAGTTCCGCCAGACAGTGAACCAGTGCCCGTGCAAATTGGTCTCAACGCTGGACTCTTTGAGTTTGCGCCACGCTTCCGCATCACTCAAAATTGGCAGATAGGACCCGTCTTTGATGGTTTTTTTAGCACCGAAGATGTGGCTTTCAATGGTATCTATGCCGAACAAGACAGCCCTTCCCCGTTTGCTGGTCTCATTGGTGCTCAAATCATGTATGGCGTTCCCAAGAAACAAGCCGATTGGCGCGCGGGAATAGAGTATCTCACAGACATCACAATTGAGGGCCGACAACTCCACATCATCAGCGGCACGCTTCAGTTTGGCCTGCCTCTGGTAAGCCCCGACACAATTTACCGAGACAAGGTGGTTGTTACGGAGCACCGAAGCACAGAAGTCACGGAAAGACGAAAAGTCAAAAAACGAGTGGTTGTGAAAGAAGTCGTAAAGTACGTTTTCGAAAGCAAGCAGATCCTCTTTATTGGAGATGGCACACTGCTCCACCCCGACTCCCAGAGTTTTTTGCTTGAGCTCTCACAGATCCTGCAAAACAACAGCGACCTTTGGGACGAGCTGAAGATTGAAGGACACGTGAACGACACAACGCCATTCCAACAACAAAAACGCGTTTCAGCGAAACGCGCATTCGCCGTGCGGGCAGCCTTAGTTGGAGGTGGCATACCAGCAAACAAAGTCTCCAGCGTTGGTTTTGGGACCTCCAAACCCATTCGACCCAACTGGCCTTCCGAGCGCGACGAACGCATAGTTTTGAGCTTTTCGGGAATCACCGACATGAGAGCCCTCGGCTCCGCTGTCAACAAGATCCGCAAGCAGTTCCACATTCCTGAGACATGCACAGATGAGGGCTGCCGATGAAACTATGGAGCGCCCGAATTTCTCTCTTTCTTTGCGTTCTCCTGGGCACACTCATGTCACTTCCCTTTGAGCTCGCAACCGCCCAAACGGAAACGAAAGTCATCAAAAGAAAAAGAAGCAACCCCAAATCAAAAACGCGAAAGAAAAGACCCGTTGTTGAAACACGAGGTCGCACTGTTGACAAAAAGAAGACCGAAGATTTTAGCAAGCCATCTGGAACAGGGCTCTCTGCGTTTTTGGGACTCGACAGTGGATATGTGAATTCGACCCCCACAGACAAAAGCCGAGAATCGAAAAAAACGGGGTACCACTTGGGCTTCAAAGGTCTGGCAAGCCTCTTCACAAACTCAATGGTTGTTGACGTAGGTGGTGGCTACCTGATCTCAAACTTAGAAGGCGACAAAGACACTCTCGAGTCTGGAGACACAACAACCGAAATTAGCGATGTGGCCATTGAAACGCGAATTGGTTACTTCGAGTTTAGCCCGAGGGTAAGGATCGGTCGAACTTTCTCGCTTGGGCTCCTTGGCCAGGCCTTTTTTGGCGAAGATGGCCGCTTTGGGCCAGAGGATCCCTTGGATGATCCAAATGCCGAACAAACCGCGACAAACCTCGCCACAGCCTTTGGTGGCGTGAGCGCCGTGATGGAGTGGATGGGTGAGTCTGTGGGTGGCCGCGTTGGCGTGCAGGCCATGACCGACGTGAACATTGCCGAAAGGCAGCTCATGATTGTTCAACTTTCCCTTCAGGTGGGCATACCGATCATTCGCCAGAAGACAATTGTGGAACGAAAGCGCACGCACACGGTGCGCGAGAAGATCAGACGCAAAGAAGTGGAAAGGGTTGTGGAAGAGGTTGTCGTGAAGGAAATTGTCAAATTCCAGTTTGACAGCCAGTTTATCAACTTCGAAACCGACAAGGCACGACTATCGCAAAAGAGCAAAGAGTTCCTCTTTGAAGTGGCGCAGTTCCTCCTTGATAATCCGACTATTTGGGGCAACGTCATTGTTGACGGACACACCGACGTGAGGGGCTCATTTGAATACAATATGAACCTTTCTCGAAATCGAGCTGCGTCTGTTCGGGAGCACCTCGTGGCCAGCGGAATCCCTCCCGAGCGCATCAAATCGGCAGGCTACGGCTTCACCAAGCCCATCGATGAACGAAACATCCCTGTGGCTTGGGCTCGCAATCGTCGCGTTGAGATGACTTTCTCAAAGGTCACCGACCCTGTGCTTCTTCGTCAAGGAATCGAGAGAATACGCAGCAAGATGAAGCTCAATTCTCGCTAATCTCTCACCTCAATGGCACTTAATTTGCTGTGCCTTCCAAGACCCACAGAGCCTCAATACCCTGGCTTAGGTCAATTCACCCAGCTGGAAAGGAACAGCAATGAAATTCCAACACTTTCTTCCTCTCATTGTGGCTCCGATCACACTTTTGGCATGTGAGATGAAACCGACAGACCATGGCCAAACACTCACAAACTCCAGTCAGGTCCAAGAACCTCAAGTGAACGTCGAAGTCGCTCTCCAAAAACTCTACGGTTTTGATGAAAAATGGAGACCCCGTAAAGGCCACTCAAAATTTTACGTCAGCGAGCAGTTTCGTCCTTTGAACCCACGGGAAGAATTTCCCGATTGGCCTGGTCTCATGAATGCAAAAAAGGGCTCCTATTATGAGGCCGCTCGCGTGTTGCCACGCACTGACGCCAACAAACTCACAGTCGTGCTCCTCCTCAACTTGAAGTTTGACTTTGAAGATGGAGAGCGGAGCTACACGATTGTGGAGCACGATGAGTGGGACTGGTCCGACCCAGAAAACGTGGTCTTGAGAGTAGCACACGAAAGAGGGAGCGGAATAAAAACACCAGATCAGCTCCAGGCTCTTATTGACATGAACACCACCGACAAAGAGTTCTTCGACAAAGATCTCTACGCCACTCACCCTACGGCGAAGTTTCACCACCAAACAGCCATGACACTGACTTCAAAGATTCCGTTCGACTGCAAGCGGGCGAAACTTGACCCTGAAAGGAAAGACTGTCTGCTCCTTATTGAACAAGACATCTATATCGACGAGCTGCACAACAACCGCAAAGACGCAGCAGACTACTACTGGAATCTGATCAAAGACAAGGAAACAGGAGAGGTTCAAAAAATCTCACACAAATCCTTCGACATGCCCTTTGGCTATATTTCTTCTTCTTCCGACCCGTCGGCTGTAGATTCAGTGGTCAAAGAAAGACCCTCTCCAGAGCTGCTTGGCAAAGTCTGTCACTTTGAATCCTGCAAAGGCAACTAAACAACTGAAATTTATACAAAAACCACAGAAAACAGTTTATTCCTCACGGTCTTCCGAGCAAACTCCGATACCACAGTAAAAGACCGAGTGAGTGATGATTTGAGCTGTCCACACAACAAAATGTTGACCTTCCTGAGCCTGCTGCTCACCTCGTGTGGCGAGCAGGTTCTCGAAGACACACGTCAGCTTCCCTCAGATTTAAAGGCACAACCAACACTCGAAGCCGCCGCAACCGGCACCTCAGGCACCCAAGATCTCAATCCCGCCACTTCGGTTTCAGAGACCTCCGTTTCAAGTCTTCCCAGTGGCGAACCATCAGGTACCCCAAATGGAACGGGTTTTGACTCGGGCCCGGGGGTCACAAAAAACACTCCAACTCCCACCGAAACACCGCCGCAGACGCCCACATCGGAGCAAAAAGTTGGTGTTGACCCCACTCCAACACCAACACCCGCAATCACTCCAGAACCAGACCCCTGGGGCCCGCCAGAGGCCTATGCACTCGTCAAACGAAGCTGCCTCACGGCGTGCCACACTCACACAATCTACAAAGACAAGTCGTTGTTTGATCTCTCTAAATCGGCCAACATAGAAGCAGTTGAGGCCGGACGCATGCCGCCGGTGGGTGCTGTGCCGGGCTTTGAGGAAAGTGGAGACAAAGACGAACTTCTCGCTTTCCTACGAAGCCTTCCCTAGCCTTCCCTCACGCGCACAAACTGCCCCAACTCAACAAGACTGATGCCGTTGTTCAATTGCTCGGCAATGGCCCGAACGGCGCCTGCCTGAAAGTCTCCCACTTTTGCTGCTCCAGCACTGGGTTGATTTCCTGAAGTTCTGAGACTCGTGCCAGCCTGCATGTGGGCCGCAACCTCCAGCCCAGGATCAAGAACCTGCGGAGAGTCGGCCTTGCTGATGGCTTCGAGATCGGCATGGAGTTTTGTTCCGTAGCCTGCAGACTTGGGCCCCATAACAAATCCAAAACTCGACTTTGAGTCAGACATGGTGTTCGAACGCCCCCCCTCGGAGACAACCACAACAACGACGTTCCCTTGCTCAGCAATCACCTTTGCCAGAGTGTTCATTCCAATTGCCAACTGGCGCATTCCCTCAATGTAGGTGAGACAGCGTGTTCTTCCCGCAGGCCCGCCAAATGCTGGGGTGTCGATATTGTTCGCGTCCACATCTTGCATGTTCAAAAACAGAGAGAAATTGCGCACGGGTCTTCCTTCTAGCCCCAGGAGCTGGGAGGTGTACTGAACCTGCGCAAGAAACTCTGATTTGGCCGGCTCAGCACGAGAAAGATCTGCCCCGGTCGAAGGGGGTGATCCCACACCGATGGTCTGAAGACAACCATCAATTTTGGCCAGATCCACGTCTGTGTGTGCTGATCGTCTTTCCAAGTCAGCCAGCGAAGTAAGGGAGCTCACCTCTGCTGCAAACTGCTCTTTTGAAGCCTCCATTGCCCTTCGAAGCTTTGGCTCAGAGGCAACGAGTTGATCAAATTTCTGAGTCAGACCATCTGCGCCACGCTGGTCGGCATAACCCGACCCTGCAGACTCCACAGATTGAATGATCGACTCCGCATGCTGCGTCACCGACACACCATCGACAGCCGCAGCTTCAGAGTCGGAATAAGACTTGATCACAACATTCTGAGCTTGCTCTCCTTCGGCCTTGTCATAGGTGTCGCCCATCATGAATGCTGAAATGCCCAAGGGGCTGGAAATGAGCTGCTTGTCATGGACGTAGTAGGAGAGGTCTGGAAG
>JANQPW010000773.1 GCA_028285285.1 Silvanigrellales bacterium | reverse complement strand
TTATTTGGCTATGGTCGTTCGTGGCGCAGAGTCTTTCCTCCTGCTGCGCACATTGCGGCTTTTGCGAATTTTTCGGGTGTTCAAACTCACTCGCTTTGTGAGAGACTCAGTGATTCTCAAACATGCACTGCGCAATGCCCGAGGAAAAATCATCGTGTTTCTCATGACGGTTCTGAGCGTGGCCACCTTTTGTGGGGGCATGATGTATGTGATCGAAGGTCCGGCAAGCGGTTTCACGAGCATTCCCCGCGGCGTTTATTGGGCCATCGTCACCCTCACCACCGTTGGGTACGGAGACATAGCCCCGCAAACCACATTGGGTCAGGCCCTGGCTGCGGCCATCATGATCTTGGGATATGGTGTTATTGCCGTTCCCACAGGAATCGTTTCTGTGGAAATTGCAGAGGCCAGCAAGCGCGAACCAACTCAGTGCTGTGACAGCTGTGGCCTAGAAGGTCATGAATACGGTGCCAAGTTCTGCAGGCGATGCGGCGCAGCGCTCACCTAGTCATTGGAAGAGGAAACCCACGATGAGCCACTCACCCACAGGAAAACATGCTGCCCAGCTGCGGCGCAAAAAAAAGAAAGAGGCTGCCAACCGCTCGATGGGTCCCTCTCCGGCAAAACGAGGGAGCTCCGGCAAACACAAGCCAACGAAAAAGCAGAAGTCAGGCACAACGGCGACTCCCGGCTTTCGGGTTTACCAAACTGAGCAGGGTCATGAGGTCGACAACCTTCCTCATCTGCTCGCTTCGGCATCGGCGGGTATTCTGGTTTCGGGAATTGCCGTGGTGCTGCTGCTGGGCATGAACCTGACCCGCACCGAAACCTTGGCAGGCTGGTTTGGGCTTGCCCTCATCCTCGTTCCAACACTTCTGGTCTTTCGAAAATGGACACGCATTGTTGTGGACCACCGGGGCAACAGCTTGCGAGTGGAACGCCCCTACCAACGCCATATCGCAGATCTGGTGCTGTCTCGGGGAGACATCATTGAGTTTGGAGAGCAGGAACAGGAGGCAACCGCCCCTGCCAAAAAGAGCAAGCGCCCCAAGAAGGTGCTGGTCGCCTTTTTGAAAAACAAAGAGGTTGTTCCCCTGGCAGATCTTCCCGATTCGCGAGCGTTGAAGTCTCTGGTGCAGATCTTCCGCAGCGCCTAGCAGGCCAATCCAAAAAGCGTCGGCTCCTAATCGGCATCGAAATCTTCATTTTGCGACTCAAGCCGGGCCACAATACCGCGTTCGGCCCACTTTGCCTGCCGCAACACTGCGGCCACTTCTTCCAACTCTGCAAAAGGCTCTAAACCCTGCCGCAGCTCATCGAGAGCCAACAATGCCCGGCTGTCTTGGAGATGACTCCAAGCGGAATGAGCCGCACGTCGGTAGTCTTCCAGATCCAGAATCTTGGCCACAGTTTGGCTCCCCTCGCATTTCATGACTCGATTGGACCTTACCCTACTGCATGCGACGCCACTTTCAAAATGCTAAGCTGATTCACAACAAGGAGTTTGAGATGATCAAGATCACATCTTCACCCTGCCTCGTGGTGAATCCCCAAACCACGCTTCGTGAGACCATCGAACTCATGCAGCGTGCAAACAGTTCCTACGTGCTGGTGGAAAACTCCCGCGATGAAGCCCTCGGCATCTTCACAGATCGAGACTTGCTCTCCCATTTTTTTGAACTCACCTCTGAGCAACTCTCCTGCCCCGTGACGTCTCTCATGACAAGCCCTGTGATCATGCTGCCGATTCACCTTCTTCAAAAGTCTGCCGCGCTCATGAAGGAAAAAAACATCCGACACGTGCCCATCTTCGAAACCATTGGGCATTCCAATCGTGTTATTGCCATGGTCACCCTCAGGGGCCTTGCACAGGCAAACCTCTTTAACACCCTCGAAGGCACGCAGAAGGACGCACCCGAAGTCCTTCGCCCCAATCTCAAAAGCATTGGTGTGCTTTCCGCAGCAGAGGGCGTGTTCAAATCGGTGCAAAAACTGTTTGATGGTGAGCTCATCCCGGTGCACCACTTGAACCCTGATGAGCATCAGGAAGAAGGCGCACTCACACAGATGTTGCAGAGCACAGACGCCCTGATCATGGACATTGACCACATCCGCCTGCCACAGTGGAAAGAAACTCTCAAATGCTGGAACCGGCTGAGTCAGCCACACTCCGTGTTTGTGCTTCTGCGAAGAGATCGACACCCCGAAAACACCTACGACATCTTGACCAACATCGCTCGTTCCGATCGTCTGAGTGTTTTTTCCAAACCTGTTGATCTGGTTCAGCTGAGCATCGATTTGCGCAGTCTCAAGTCGTAGACCCCACCCAAGGAAAGAGAAGAAGACGTCTCTTTTAAAATTCAAAACCCACAGGCGACACAACCAAGGCCAGGTTGAGATGTTCCAGATAGGTGTAAATGGTTTGATCGGTCCACAGGGGTGTTGTGACTTCATGATGCGCAAACCAAATGTAGCCACTGGCATCACTGCGACCTGCAGATGAGTCGGAGCTAAAACTATCTCCTTTCAACCCAATGGCACACTGCTGATTGTAGGCCCCATCTGAAATCGTGCATTTCAGGTGAAACTGGACGGTTTTGACCTTGGGCGGCACCGCATGGCTGATGTCGTGAGATGCCCAACCTGTGCCAACGGTGCGCGTGAATTCTTTCGCATTCATCGAGTTGTATCGTACCCGTCTGTCAACCTGCACATAGGAAACGATGTTTGAACTGGAATTGGTGCGAAACACGCTGACCATTGCCAAATAGGGCAGGCCGGGAGCCGTCGGGCTTGTGCTCGAAGTCGAAATTCTCAATGAAGTCGATGAACCATCAGAAACAAGCCAAACGTAATACCAGGTGTCGTCCGTCACTGCGCCCGTGTCGAGACCATTTTCTCCTGAATCTTCAATATCAGCGGTGCCCGTAAAGTTGGTGACCCTGATGATCTCACCTGAAGAGTTTTGCAGAAGAATTTCGTCCACCGTCACGTCGACCCGATGGGCTGGATCAGTGTCATTGGAAATCACCCTCAACCCCCGAGCCATATCTCTCACGCCAATATAAGTGAGGCTTGTCAACCCGCTGCCATCTCCAACAAATGCTGTGGCATTGATGGTGCCAGCGGAAAACGACCCACTTGCGTCGCGTCGCACGACAGCATTAGAGGTGTTCGTGTTCGTTGCTGCGTTCGCCAGGTTGCTTCCCGCGGCAACATTCGCTGCTGAAACTCCCCCCACAGAATCAACGCTGGCGGCATTGGCGTTGCCCGACAAATCTCCGCCCAAAGACACATTTGCAGCATTGATGTTTGTGAGGCCAGAGCCATCACCGCTCACATTCGTGGCCGTGAGGTTGCGCACAACAATGTCACCATTTGAGTCGCGTCTCACAATCGCACTTGCCGTGTTCGACGACGTTGCTGCGTTCGCCAGGTTGCTTCCCGCGGCAACATTCGCTGCCGAAACTCCCCCCACAGAGGTGACCGTTGCAGAGCTGATATTTCCAGAGAGATCTCCACCGGCACTTGGATTGGAGGTGGGAATATTGGTCAATCCAGACCCGTCGCCCACAAACAAAGTGGCCGACACCTTTTCCGCCGAGAGCTCTTCCACGCTCATATTTCCGGAGGAGTCTCTTTTCACCAAGGTATCGCTTTCACTTTCAGATGTGGCCCCCTGTATGTCACTCACAGCTTGAGCAATGTCACTTTCCGTGGACGAACCCACGGCGCTGATCAAGGAATTCAAGTCAATGACCTTCCACTCACTCTGAGAGCAGTACTGAAATTTCCCCAAACTGCTGTTAAAAATCATTTGCGAGTCGTTCACTTCGGTGCATTTCGGGAGTTGGCTTCCATCGAGCAAAAACGCACTCTGAAACCGGGCAAAGCCATCCAAGGGAAACGTGGCATCTGTGTTCAATGGGGAATCTTCAGACTCGTCTGTTTCCTTGAGATCATCTGCAGACTTGAGTGCAGATGGAATCTCAAATTCCTTTTTTGCCACCAATTGAGCGAACATCGCGGAAAGCTCAGCGTCACTGACCATGTCACACTGTGTCTGGAAATACTGGCAAACAGTAGACTTCAGCATCTCAACATCCAACTCAATGTTCTGTGCGGCGCTTTTGATCATCCCCTTCAAGAACGCCAGGGCATCAGCCAATTTCACACCAGACAGCGAAAGTGATTCCACACTGCCTGCAAGTAAGGCCTGAAAACTCATGGAGTCATCGTTCGATTCTTCAGACAATCGGCTTTGCTCAAGAACCAAGGGATTTAAGCTTTGATTGACCCGCTCTATAAGAGCAATCAGTTGACTGTCAGTGAGACCCAGTTGCTTTCCAGTTTTCAATATCGTGTTCACAATGGTCTTGGCGGTTTCAACGAGAGAACTGGCTTCGTCAAAAGTGATTTTTTGAATTTCGGTTTTGATCACCTTTGCCTGCTCAGAGGTGACTCCACTCCCCTCAATGGCATTGTGAGCAACCTCTCTCTGTTTCTCTTGGAGGTCTTTCTTTGTGACGACGATTGCGCCCTTTGACTGAAGGCCGCTGGATTTTTTGGAGCATCCGGAGTGAACAGAGCCCAGCACAATCACACCCAAGAGAAGACTGTGCATTCGAGCAAGTTTTTTGACCTTGAATCTAAATCTCACTGGACCACCCCTGTTCCAAACCCGCCTAATACCGCTGACTTAGATATCGGCAAATCCGAATTCAATGTGAAATTTATCTTCTTCTGAGTGTAAGTGCCTGTATTTACATGATCTGTTTAACCCTCGTGAAAAGGCCGAGCAGCAACTGCCTTGTGGTACATTGAAGTGGTCCTTTTGGCTCGCGCTCAGATCAGAGGAGACAAACGCGTGGGATGAAACGTTTCAAACAGTTTCTCAGGAAGAATGCTCTCTGGATAGCCTTGCTGGGTTACCTCCTCTACCAGCGCGTGCCACTCACACACTTCGACAACAGCCAGATTGGCAACAGCATTCCCGCACCAGAGCTGACGAACCCCGATGGAAGCTCCTTTGAAAAAACAGGTGGACGACCGCTGCGGGCCGCACAGGAAGGCTCGCAGAGTCGCCAGGTGATCATTCTTTGGGCGAGTTGGTGCGGCCCCTGTGAAGTGCAACTTCAACTCTTTGAGGCGGCCGTTCATGCTGGTCTTCTGCCGGCAGAGCAGGTCTTTGCCGTCAACATTGGAGAAGACCTGAAGGTCGTTCAAGACTTTGTTCGGGAGCACCCCGTGAGCTACCAAACACTCGTGGCAACAGAGGCCTGGGTCGAGGCTGCGGTTGGTCTCCAGGCAACTCCCACAGTGCTCCACCTGACCAATTGGAGCCTCATTGAACACATCTCAACAGGGTTGAACACCTTTGGTGTGTTGCGCAGCCAGAGATTTCTTGCGGGCGAGTGAGAGATACCAGATAACATATTGAAATAAAAAAGATTAAGTGAAACTGAAAAACGTCTTTACAGCGATGGTATGTTTCCTTATCGTACCCCCTAGTCAAGCCAGGGGGATTGATCTTGATTTTCTCCCCCAAAAGGTGAAGCATTGCCACGCAAAATGGGCGGAAGACGATCATGATGAAACAACCCCAACCACCTTTTTCCAAACGACGCAGCGTGCTGCGCCGAGCACAGTTGTTTTTTGGAATCTCTTCCTTCAGCGGTGCAGCAATCGCCTTTGCTCTTTCAACCGCCTCTTGTGGCAAAAGCCAACTCAGCTCGGGGCCCAACAACCGTGTGAATCACGTTTTCCTGCATGGAGATCCCAAACAGCTGGTGGCAGGCACAGCACTCAACCCGCAGACCTTTCTCACGGTCTCCAACCTTTCTGAGTTTTCTGATCTCGACTTTGCGGGCGGCATTGTGTTTTCAGAGTTCAGCCCTCTCCACAACGGAAAAGAAGCGCCCTCACGAGCCAATATTGAGAGCAGCAATGCGACCGAGTATCGGCCGGCGGCCCTGAGCTCTTATAGCTTCGAAAAGGGTGAACAGTCTGGTGTCACCATCTACACCTTCCGCGACACCACAGCCGATAGAGATCTCTTCAAAGTCGTGGCTTCGGCCGATGGTCGTGCTTGGGTTTACGAAATGCTGGGTTTGCCCATTGAGCTCCTTCACTACAGCGTTTCGCCCAACCGTTCGGCCATGAGCTTTCTCGGCTACGCAGAAGAAAACGGCAAATTGGGGCGCACCCTCATGAGCTTGTCTTTTGCAAAAAAAGATCCTCGTGGAGAAGGAGCCTGGATCACCGATGACAAGTATCAATACGTTGGTGGCCCGGGTGTTGCGTTTCGTTGGCTGGAACCACAGATCAAACTCAGCGTGTGCATTCCAGAAACACGCCTCTCTCACTCATCTTCCGAAGGCTTGGGAAAGTCCTCAGGGGAATTGCGCACTTTAGTGGAGAGTGCATGGCGCATGTGGCAAGAAAATGGTCGGATTGGCCAGCGACAACCGCACATCGAGATCATCAACAACCCACCCCCCTTCTCCGATGTGAACAGTCATTGCGTCTATTCCATTCCCGACTTTGCCCATGAAGCCAGTCAGGAGTTCGTGACCACTGGCTTGACCATACCCGTCACAAATCGGTCCAAAGGTTCCTTTATCTCATCTGATGTTTTTCTGTTTGAGAAAGCGATTTCAAAAGTGAGCGGCGACCGAGGGTTTCTCTCCACGGCGGTCCATGAGTTGGGGCATTTTTTGGGGCTTGGTCATGAGTTCACAAAAAATGAAAACGGCCAGTACCGCTTCTGGAGTGTGATGGGATATCTCGACAACCGCACTGCCACTCCGTCAGAGCATGACAAAGCTGCTCTTCGGAACATCTACTAGGCGCGGTCAAACGACATCAGCTGGTCGGCCGAAAAGAACGCCCATCCCTTCACGCCAAGGAAGAATCTGAAGGTCATCTGGAGTTCTTCTGGCTTGGGGCACCCGGCTGAGAACGACCTTTTCTGCCTTCGGAAAGTCGGCAGCTACTGCTCTGAGATGTCTCAGATCTTCATCATGAATGGTTTCGGAAGATTTGATTTCCACAAGCCAAATCACCTGGCCTGCCTTCTCCAGTATCAAGTCAATTTCGAGCCCATCTCCCGACTGCAGGTAGCTCATTTGATAGTTTGACCTCGTGTAAGAATTCAGACGATGGATTTCAGTCATCGCAAAGGCCTCAAAGAGCTCGCCGTAATAGGATGTTCGCACTTTGGGTTTGATATCTAATTGCTGTGCCAGAGCACGCTGAACACCGACATCGAAGAAGTAAAACTTTGGGGCCTGCCTTTGTTTCTTTCGAACACTTTTGGAAAACGCATCCAAGAAGAAGCCCATGAGTGTGTCGGCCAAAACAACAAAATAGCGCTCTACACTTTTGGGATCCACTCCAGAATCACGACCGATCTTGGCAAAATTCAACGGCCTTCCCGCCGACAAGGCAGAAACAGGCAAAAACTTTCGAAAGGGTTCCATGGCTCTGACAATTTGCTCTGATTGAATCTCTTCCTTCACATAATTTAAGACATAGCTTTCGAGAAAGAGCAGCTTGTCTTCAGCAGCACTTTGATTGTGAACGCCAGGTAAAGTGCCAAACGAGAGTGCTCCTTCCAAATCAAATTCATCAGCAAGCTCTTGGGCAGAGAAAGGAAAGAGCTCAAAAGAGAAAGCGCGGCCTGCAAGCAAGTTTGCGTTTCCACGCTTGAGCTTGCGGGCGCTCGAGCCCGTCAATGCAAACTTCACATTGTGTTCTTCAATCATTTTGTGTGCAACATCCAAAAGCTTCGGCAGCTTCTGAACCTCATCAATAACAACCCACTCCTTTCCTGAGCCTCTCCACATCTCCATTAACATTGAGGGATTGAGAAGCAGCTGAGACTCGAGCTCGGGTTTCAAGAGATCGATCCACAACGCCTCTCCCTCCCCAAATGTCTCTTTCAATAGGGTCGATTTCCCGGTGCCTCTGGCACCAAACAAAAAAAAGCTATTTGTTTTTCGAACCTTGAGTGCTCTCCGGATCATAAGTCTGATTTACCCTCCAAATCAGACATTATGTCTTTTGAGACACAGATGCAACGGGCGATAGGTCGGGCTGAGCCAGCTCTTTGGCAGCGGAAGAAAGCCAAGATGACCGCTCTAGTCAGCCATCTGCTTCACAAGCTCTTCCACAAGATCACTCGCTTGGAGCAATTGAGACACAAAGTCTTCGAAGACACTGCCGCTGAGACCGTTGACGGCAGCGACATCATGGGGTTCATCCTCGGGGTGAAGAATGAAGACGTCTCCAACGCAGCTCCCGCCACCGAGGGTTGCAGCACCCACAACCAGATCAGACTCTGAATAGCTGCAGCCATTTGAGTCGGTGATTCCTGCAAGCGCGGCCGTGTTTTCATAAATGTTTGCTTCACTAAAAAGACGACCCGTGTCGCTCGAAACAAAACCCAAGCCTGACCAGTTTTTCAGGTGATTGTTAAACGCGTGAACGTAGGCTGAATAACGAACCTGAAGCGCGTGCTGCTGAGTGCCGTCGAAGATGTTGTCCAAAACACTCACCCGAATCTGTTCGCGGCCCGGCTGGGTTGTTTGCACCACAACCCCACTGTTGAGAGTGGGTCGATCTTCAATGGAGATAGCCCTGGAAACACCCACAAAGTGATTGCGAGAGAGGCTGAAGTCGCCGTCAATTTCAGAACTTCCTGTTTCAATCTGAATGCAAACGTCACCACAAAAATCAAAGCGGTTTTGATCCACCCACATGTTGGTGGACGCATTCCGGATGCGAATGGGGACACCTGCTGCAGCACCGTCTGTCGCTCCCGTGTCGGAAGTGTCAAAGCGCAAGTTGCGAATGACCACGTGCTTGCGCTCGCTCACAACCAACGCGTCTTCATCAGCTTTCG
>JANQPW010000756.1 GCA_028285285.1 Silvanigrellales bacterium | reverse complement strand
ATGTGGCCCACACCGCATTTTGCAAAACTCGCGCAGCTTCTCGACAGCGAACCATTTCCACTTCTGCCACAGGGAAAGTCACCTGAGTTTAGGGTCTTTGGTGGCCCCACCGATCAACACACTTGCTCTGAACTGAGTTCACAGTTGTCTGCTCGGGTCGCCCTAAAGAACCTTTGCGGCAAAACAAATCTGGAGCAGCTCGTGAGTGCCCTCAAAGAGTGCGCTTTGGTTGTGGCCAATGACTCAGGCGGTGCCCACCTCAGTGCCTGGGTGGGAACACCCACAGTGGTGATCTTCGGTGCAACCGACCCCACAAGAACCCGACCCCTTGGCGAACACGTTGAAATCGTCGCAGGGACAGGAAAAAAGTCTGAAGCCATTTCGTCTCACTCACAAGAAGCACAGCGGATCCTCCAGGCCATCTCACCGGAACAGGTCGTTGAAGCCGTGAAACGAATCTTCTGACTGCCGATACCATTTAAGAGATCGCTTCGAGAAGGTCACCCACTGCGAGTTGTCCCTCCCCCTGTGGGATCATCCTCATTCCAAAAACGATTCTTTTGTCTTCAAGGTTCTCTTTGCGGTAGGCAGCTAGATTTTTAAAGACACTGGAGTCTTTGCGCGCATTGAGCTGATCAACAGTGATCATTTGGCACCGCTCGCAAGGGTAGAGGGTCTCAAAAAAAACACTTTTTGTTTGGAGAGTTTTCCAGCCTTCCTCTTCGAACGGCGACAAAGATTCCACGACCAGATTGGGTCGAAAACGCATCATCTGAATTTCCCGTTCAAAGGTGTTTTCAAGATCGCGTAGGCTTTTTCGGTTGGTGAGGAGCACCGGTCCACTGTCAGCAAAAGAAACAGGAAAGGGTCGGGGATGGATCTCTTTCTCACGCAGACGAGCCGCTGGCGTGCGCATTTGGACCAATTGACAGCTCATCCCAATTGCTTGGCTCAGCCACTTGTTCACCTCAGAAGAAAGACTCACGCAGGGCACTGTGTCTTTCCAAACACGCGCCTCCAGCTCTCTTTCAGACACAGACAGAGGAATGACAATGGGCTCCAAGCCCGGAAAACTGAGCTGTAAGGCATCATCTTTGATTTGGGGTTCCAACAAAGAGAGGGTGGGCACTTTTCTTTGAGTGATGAAGACCCCCTGCTCATCAACAATCATCCAGCGACGATCATTTTCCAAACCCCATGGGTCAAGCTTTGCGCTTTCCACAGAAAAGCCCCGACAAGATTTGATGGGGTATACCCAAAGTTCCTCAATCTTCACAAAACCTCCTCTAACTGCTGAACCGACAGGAGTGTTTCTCTCATCAACACTGTTGCTCCGCAGCACTCAAGAGCTGAGGAACACAGAACTGAGCCCTCCTCAAAAGCTGTTCGCGCCACATCAGGCAAGACGGAAAAAAAAGCTCTTGAAACAGCTCACGATCTCTCTGCTCTGTGGCAAGACTTTCCCAGCCCCAATGACGCCCCTGGTTGAGCCGCACCATTCGCCGCAGCGAGCGGAGGTTGTCGCGCAAACCGCCCTTGCCCAAAGTTCCAACCTCATAAACAAATCCAAACCCTTGCTTCTTGGGTTTGAGCTCTTTAGCCAACCACTCTGAAAAAACACCCGGCACAACAGGCTCACGCCGCACCTCAAAGCTGTGGTGGAAGTCTCCCACCAACAACTCCCATGAGGCTCGATCAGCCGGAGAAATTTCTGGAAGAAGGAGAGTCACCTCGGACTTCTTTCCCAAGCCCGTGTGGAAGTCAATGAGAGTCACGACATCATATTGAGCAATCAGACCCCGAAGCGCCTCCAGCAATCGATCCAAATGCTGCGAACGAGAAGCGCCACCGTAAAACAGCGTGTCAGGGTATTGATAATGGCCCCCCGTTGCAGCCAGTGTGGAGCGCCGGACACCATTTTTTAAGATCTTCGCCAAGAGCCGCCCAAACCACAGAAGCTCGCTTTCCAATTGCGATTGGCGCACAGGCGCATTTGGTGACAACAGAGGAAGAAAGGGAAAAAGCCAAGGATTTTTCTGTTGGAAGAGGTTCACATCGGAGTGGCTGTTTCGGTTCAAGTCCACATTATCAGAGTCGGTTCGTTCGCGGTGAAGCATTCCCCAAGGATTGACGCCGTGGATGAAACAAAAGTCTGTTCGTGACAAACCTCCGAACCATGTGTCTTGGTTCAGAAGACAAGATTGGATGGCACTGCCAGCAAAACCCTCAATGCCATGAACCCCCGATGAAAGAACGGCAAGAGCCCGGCCTCCAGCCACCTTTGCAGTTCGCTTGAGGGTTCCGACCCAGCTAAAAAGCATTCCATCGGAAGCGGAGAGGTCGAAGACCTGCTCACAGTTGGCTTCAAACTCAGCCGATCTGCGGCGTCCACACTCCACAAAAGCCTGCTTGAACCCCGTTGAAGCAGATTCGAAATCGTTGAAAAACGCCTGCTTCACGGCCGAAGTCCCGTTCGCGATTCCTCCTCTGACGGGTTTCGCTCCCGATCGTTTTTTGAAAGCCCCATCACTTTGTCCAAAATCCACAACGGGCCCACCAGCAAAAAGACAAGATCCTGAAAGAACGCAGGTTTGGCTCCTTCAATCTTATGGCCGACAAATTGTCCGATCCACGCCAGCACAAAACTCACAGCGTTCACGGTGAAAAACAGACCTTCATTGCCCCTTTGGACAATGTTGCAAAGGCTAAGGATCGCTATGGAAATCAGGCCCATCAGCACGCCGTAGATGAAGGAAACTCGAAAATAAAAAGCGAGACCAATCACCAGCAAGATCCAGGCAGCGGTGGGCTGGAAAAATGTCCAACCCTCCGACAATGGCAACAGATTGAGCAAAGCGAACACATTTATAAAAATGACAGGCACGCAGACGTAGTGAATCAACTTGTTGCGTGGATTTCTATGTGTTTCTGAATAGTTATCAAGCCAATAAAGCAACCGACTCACGCCAACCTCCGCAAATGATCGGGAACACAAGCGGCCCCCACTCACTCACCAACATGGATCGGAACTTGCAAGCCCCGTTTTGGGCAGGGTGTTAACCGGGAGCAAATTCATGAAGAGAAGGGCCATAGTCGCGGGAGGGATCCTAGCACTCTATGGTGCCTGCCGAAAGACTTTCTCGACCGATCCTTTCCTCACCCCTGACCCAGAAGGGCCCGCGTCGGCTCCGGAGCAAAAAGACACCGACACCGTTCGAGAAGCTCCCACAAAAGACACCGATACCGCAGACACAGACACCAATGTGACCGCCACGAGCAGTGAACTCAAAGGCCTCAAAATTGCCTTTGATGTGGGCCATTCTGCAACGGGTGATGACCTAGGAGCCTTTGGCAACAACCTTTCCGAGCACAAATTGAACACAAAGGAAGTGCAGCTGGCAGCTCGAGCCCTCCGGAAAAAGGGAGCACAGGTCACTGTTTTCTACTACCACGAAAGCGTTTCACTAGTAGAAAGAGGTCAGAACTCTGCGGGGAACGACATCTTCATTTCCGTTCATCACAACGCCTTTGGAAAGGCATCTGTGCAAGGCACTGAAACCTTGGTCAACCACCCCGAACACAGCGCAGCTGATCAAAAGCTTGCCCAAAGCATCCAGAAGCGATTTGTGCCGGCACTTTGGGGCAGTTCTCCAGGGGAAAAAGACCGAGGCGCCAAACCCCAGCCTCTGGGTGTGCTGCGGAGTGCACCCAGCTCTGTTGCCGCAGCGGTGCTCACCGAAGCCTTCTTCATCACTGCAGCGGGACTCAACGCCTCAAAGGCCGACCAGATGGTGGAAAAGGCTGCACAGGCCATTGCCGACGGCGTCGAAGATTTTTGGAGTTCTTCCAAAACAAAAATGGCTCAGTTTGCTGCTGGCCAAATTCCCTTCGAACCCTGGGAATATGAAGGTGATGAAATGGGTCTTTACCGAGATCATTGATCTCAAACAAACACGTTTTCGTCTCAAAAACAGTGACAAGCCCCGCCTTCCCCTCCAATATGTGTCATGATAGAAAGGCCGAGTTTTCCTTTTCTGTCATTGAGAGTTTGCGAGGAGACCACAATGGACCGCAGAAAACTGATCATGGGTGTTGGAGCCGTCGGCAGCGGTGTCATTGCCATGCAAGTCACCAAATACCTTGCCGACACAAAGGCTGAGGCCAAGTGCCGACTCGACGGCCTTGAGTGCGATCCCAATGGTCTCTTCGATCTCGCAGCGGGCTTCACATACACCGTGCTGCAAAGTGAGGGTGACCTCATGCATGACGGGCTCACAACGCCCGGACGGCCCGATGGCATGGCGTGCTTTGAGCAGGGAAACCAGCTCGTTCTCATGAGAAATCATGAGGTCAGCTTGGGCGACAGCCGCAAAGGACCCTTTCAAGATGGGCAACAGCGCCCCGAAGACTCCGCCTTTTTCGACACCAATGGTGAGGGAGGAGTGTCTCGACTTGTGCTGGATCGCAACAACCTGAGTGTTTTGCGCAGTGAAATGGTTTTGTTGGGCACGGCCCGCAACTGTGCGGGTGGATTGGCTCCAGGAGGCTGGCTCAGCTGTGAAGAGTCCGTTGCTCCTGGGCATGGCTTCGTGTTTCATTGTCCGGCCTTTGACAGCGGGCTCACCACACCCCATGCCCTCCGGGCACTGGGTCGCATGAATCACGAGGCTGCTGCAGTTCAAGAAGGAACCGGGATCTGCTTCCTCACGGAAGATCGTGGTGATGGTTTGTTTTATCGATTTGTTCCGGAAACGATTGGCCAACTTGAAAGAGGTCAGCTTCAAGCCATGGTGGTTGAGGGTTTTGAGGGAAGAAGCCTCAATAACCTGATTCCAGGCCAACGGGCGCGTGTGAGTTGGGTTGATATGGACAGAGTTGAAGCACCCCTCGACGATCTGCGCATCCGTGGACGCATCAAAGGGGCCTCTCTTGTGCAACGGGGTGAAGGCCTTTGGCTCGATGGCGACACTGTGCTGTTTTCAGCCACTTCAGGTGGTCGTCATGGGAAGGGCCAGATTTTCTCACTGCAGAGCTCTCTCACCGGGGAAGAAACTTTGGAAGTTGTTGCGGAAGCTCCACAGCGTGACGGGCTCAACTTTCCAGACAACATTTGCGTGGGGCCACAATCATCGCTCTTCGTTTCAGAAGACAACAAAGGCGACTGTTACATTCGCGTGCTCAAAGCCGATGGCACACTTCAGGCATTCGGACGCAACCGCAGACGTGGAAATGAAATAGCTGGAGTTTGCTTCTCACCTTCGGGGAATGAGCTGTTCTTCAATCTGCAAAAGGAAGGCCTCACTCTTTGTGTGCGTGGCCCCTTCCAGGAATGGCTCCAAAACTCGTGATCGAACCGCCTTCTTCTTTTGAAGGGTCTCGCCCCGATCTGAACGATCATTTTGGCCCGTATGCGGACTTCATTCCAGACTTCAAAGTTTTCATGGAGTCGCTTCAAACACCACTGCCAAGTGCTTTTTGGGTGCTACCAAACCGCAGTAACCCTGAGCGAGTTGCCAGCTGGTTCGATTCCTGTGGACAGACCTTGACCCCATCGGGTTGGAATTCCCTTGGGTTCACCGGGCCAGACCACCTGAGCCCAGCTCGATCGCTTCCTTATTTTTCAGGGCAGATCTGTGTGCAAGAAGAGGCCGCCTGGACTGCTGCGGCTGCGCTTGGTGCAAAACCGGGAGAGCTGGTGCTCGACATGTGTGCCGCCCCTGGAGCCAAAACCACTGCTCTTTCCGCGGCCGTTGGCGCCACGGGGTTTGTTTTCGCCAGCGAGATTTCTCTGGGCCGCATCACAGCGCTCTGCGCTCAACTTGCGCGCTACGGTCTGAGCAATGTGGCGGTTTGCCATGGCGACGCAA
>JANQPW010000739.1 GCA_028285285.1 Silvanigrellales bacterium | reverse complement strand
ACATCAACATGATGGTTCAAAGCTCCTATGACCAACAATGGAAGATGTTTTTGAACCTCACTGCTCCTGGTGCCAGTGGGGTTTCCGTGAGCACAGCTTGGGTTGAAGGCCCCATCTATCAACAATTCCTCAAGCTCCGCTTCGGAAAGATCTACCGCCGATTCGGCCTTTACAACGAAATTCTCGACGCTGTTCCCACCTACATTGGAATTGAGCCTCCGGAGCTCTTTGACAACGATCACCTGCTGCTCACACGCACAACAAACCTCATGCTCCACGGCTCGGCCCGTATGGGCATCGTTGGGGTTCAATACTCTTTGACAACCGGAAATGATGAAAAAGAAGGCAATCAAATTCCTTTGGGCGCCGATCTGCGCTTCACCGTTGGTTCTGGAGTTACTTTTGGAACCTCATACTACAACACGATGGGGTGGGCGACACCCACCAAGAAGCCCGGCGAAGGTTCCCCCAATGGCGGGGTGTTGAATTGGATGGAAAAAGACAAGTACTCCATTGTGGGAGGTTATGTGGAGTACATTGATCATGGCCTCACCCTGCAGCTGGAATCTTGGGTTGCTTCTCATGAAGGTGTGCGAGATCCGGAAAAGGTCGTGACCGTTGCCACCGAAGCAGGCATCAACGACCGCCAGGCGGAGCAATTTGGAGTTGACAGAAACAACCCACAGGCCGCAACCGTTAAAACAGAAGCCAAGTACGACGTGTCCACAACCTATGTGCGTGTGGGCTACAGTTTTGACGTCATGGAAATCGAACTCACCCCCTACGCTCAGTACGACATCTACGAAAACCCAGAGACGATCCAAAACAAGGACTACGGTGGTGACAACGAGGCAGGCTTAGCCGACGATGGCAAATTCGCTAAAGCAACACTGGGCTTAGTCGTGCGCCCAAATGATGCAGTGGCTGTGAAAGTCGACGGCAGCACCCACTACCAGAAGTTCAACGGTGAAGACACCTCATACTCAGAGGTTCGGGCGTCGTTTTCTTACTTCTGGGAACTGTGAAAAACAATCAAATTTGAACGGAGGTGTGTTTCGTGAAAAAGACAATTCAATTGCTTGTGATGATCTGCACTGCCCTCGGAATTGGCATGGGAGCCGGAAGCTCTTCAGCCTGGGCTGCGGATTTCAAAGTGATCGCGAACGAAAGTGTTTCAGACAACAGCATTTCCAAAGATGCGCTTTCAGCCATTTACATGGGAAGCTCAACCACATGGCCATCTGGGAAATCTGTCAAAGCCTGCCAGCTAAAAAATGGCACAGCTGTCACGAAGGCTTTTCTCAAGAGCGTTGGCATTCGCCCCAAGAGCTTCAAGCGTCATTGGAGAAAGATGCTGTTTTCTGGCAATGGGGTGCCCCCAGCAGTTTTGGGCAGCGATGCAGAAATGCTCGAGTTTGTGCAAAACAACGAAGGATCTGTCGGCTTTGTGAGCGCAGGTGCTGAAGTGTCCGGCGTGAAAGAAATCACCGTCAACTGAGCTTGAAGTTGACCTTTTGGTCAGACACCCTCAGTTGGCTTCATCGTTGTTCCGAAACAAAGTCAAAGACCTTTCAACTGAATCATAGACTTTGAATGGGAGCGGCGATGGTACGTCCACTCGCGCATTTTTTTGCGCAAAATCTTCCACAACTCATGCTCTTTACAGGCTTCTCTTGCCTCTTCATGGCTTCCGCATGCGGTTCAAAGAAAGGTTTTTTCTCAAAGGGAGTCATGGGCTCCTCTCAGCCCAATAGCACCCTGCTCGAGTCTTCCAAAAGCGAGGAGATTGACCGCAAGTTTCAAAATCAAGCCAATGTGGTTCAAGGAAGTGCCTTTTCTGCGGAGTTTGTTTCGCCAGCCGAAGATGTGATCCAAACCGCAGGAGCACCTGAAGGCATCGTGAAGGTTGAGTTGACCTTTTCCGCTCCTGCAGACGCTGCTCAAGGCAGTTGGAGCCTGTTCGCATCGGAAAACAGAAGCGGGTTTGTTGATTCACAACTGATCGCAGAAAAGCTTCCTTTGTCTCAGACGGCCTTTGACTGGAATGTGAGCGAGGTTCCACCAGGCTCTTACCAACTGACAGCCCTTGTTGAGTTCCAAGACCAATCTAGAGTTTACCAACCTCAGGGAATGTTGCACGTTAAAGACGGTGAAGCAAACAACTCTCCCTTTGTGAAGATCTTAGCGCCCAACAACACATTTCGTCTCGATAATGGAGAGGTCGAACTCATCGAGCGAAACCGCGATCGAAACCGCCACTCTCTGGGAGAGCCGCTACGGATTGTGTACTCATACGTCGACTTTGAAGGAGACGGAGTCACTCTGAGCCTGCTTGCGAGCATAGACGAACAGGAGTGGATTCCATTGGTTGAAGGCGTGCCAGCGGAACTCGATGGAGGAGGTGACACCCCCACAGGAGTGCTCACCTGGACTCCTCCGGCCGATTTTGACAAGAACATGTACAGCCTCAAGCTCGTTGCCACAGACGGTCAAGCAGAAGGCTTCTCAATTCAACGAAACATTGGCATTGGCAATGTGACCTGGGATGCCGAAGTTCGGGAGCTTTTTATACAGAACTGCGCCATGGCCGGTTGTCATGACAGCAACACGAGTGCCAACCGACGTGACTACACCAGCTACGACGACCGCACTGCTGGAAATCGGGAAATCAGGGGGGCAGCGAGTCACAGAGACTTTGACACCCAGCTCGTGAATTATTGGTTGCGCCCCGTGGGCACCCGCGAACGAGATCGGAGAGCCATGCCACAGGGGCGCGGCCCCCTTCCACCGGCGGTGCTTGGGAAATTCCTGATCTGGGACATGAATCAGGCCGAGTGGCGTGAAAACCAGCGCGAGTATCGCGGCGATAGGGGCGGACGCAAACTCCGACAGTGATGGGTTGGTTATTGCAGCCCTTAGGCCAGAGAATTGACTCGTGAACCTGAGATAAAGTGAGGGCAAGCACATTCCTGAGAGGTGCACATGCCCATCTTCGAGTACGCCGCAGCTTCTGAAGAAAACCGAAACCCTTGCTGCTCATTTGAGTATCTCCACCGCGGCCATGAAGAAGCCCTTCAGAGTTGCCCTTGGTGTGGATCTCCGGTGCAGCGAGTTCCTTCCCGGTTCGGCATGGGAAGCGGATCTGCTGGGCGGTCTTCAACATCGACCCGCACAGCAGACGCCCTCCGCAGCGCGGGCCTGAGCGACTATGCCGACTCCTGGAAAGAGGTCTCCCGCGCACTGTCAACCGACACTTCGAGGCACTCACGCCACGATGCAGAGCATCAGAGAAAGGGAGAAGAGGAGATCAAGACACCCAGCGCGGCTTCTCGAACCGTGCGTCTCGCCCAGGAAAAAGGATGTGCTGCCGGGTGCTCGGGACACAACCATTCCCATAGCCACTCCCACAAAGACAAAAAAGAGAAAGCCGCCCGCTAAGGGACGGCTGCTGTTGAGCAGAAGCGCTTCAAGCTCACATAACCTGCACAGAGTGCTTCAACAACACCACTGAATCATTTTGCAGAGGAACTTCTGGCATCAGAGTGATGGTTTTTCCATTCCGGGCAAAGGAGCCTTCCGCTAAAGCTTCTCCATCTACCCAAACACTCCAAGTTCCCACATCGGGGTTGGCAACCTCTTCGAAGGTGAAGCTCCTATTGGGCTCCGCTTCATACGAGAAGGCATAGCTCACAGTCAGCATTCCCTCGAAGAGGCAAGCAACCTGAATGGCTCCACCGACCTGCTGAATAGCTGTTCCCACAGCACAGTCCTCATGCGAAGAGGTCAAGTTGAGAGTTCCGGCGAGAGGCATGTGAGCCAGCTGATAGCTCAACTCTGATTGCTCAGAAACGCGGTACTGAACCCAAAGCACTTCGCCACTGCGGTGCTCGCCGGCATTGGTGAGAGTGAGCTGCTGGCCCGACACTGCCAAAGAAACAGGAGTGTTGTCGGCATACTGTGCCTTCACAGAAGTGATCGCGTGGCCAGATGTCATCACATCGTAGGTCAAGTCAGGCCCAACGATGTGGTCATAAGCCGCAGAAACCGCAGCACCGTCAGCTGGAGGCGCACTGAAAGTCAACATCCCACTCTGTGGATCGTAAGCGTAACCCGCTGCAGCCGCCCCATTGACCTGAACCGCCAATGTGCTTGTGACCACATCTGTGTGAAGTTGAAAAGCCGTGGTCAGCGGAAGGTCTTTGAGGAAACTCGCTGTGATTTGCGACTCTGGGGCAGGTGCCGTCGTGAACTGCAGCTCCTGACCAGCCATGCTGTACTCCGAGGCTGGAACAACCACACCATTGACCTTCACAGTCAGAGTTCCTGGAGCAGGAGACTCACCCAAAGCAAAGTTGGAAACCTGCGGCTCAGGGTATGTGCTATAAGCCACCTCAATTTGTGAGTTTTCTGGTGGTGGCTGCTGGAATGTCACTGTTGTTCCATTAAGACTGTAGCCCGTCGCTGGAACACGAGTGCCATCTTCCAAAATAAGGGTCACCACAACTGTGGCAGGGTTTGGAACCGCTTGAAGTGCGAACTGGTCCTTTAAAATGCTCGACACATCTTGCGAAATAGATTGAAGGGTTGAGGTGTAGTCTGTGGCACAAATGCTTCCCCAGGTTCCCCCGGAGGCTGCAACAGCTTGAGCATACTGTGTCGAGTCGTTGTAGGCAGTGGTACAGGTGTTGTCGTCTGGATGCTTGATGATGCCGTAGATTCGTGCATCTGTGCCGAGTGTGCGACCCAAGTCGTCTTGCACGTGATCCAACAGATAGTTGGGGCTCGCCCAAGCATTTTCTCCGCAAGCCGTGCCATCACTACAGTTGTCTTCGTCACTCACAACCAG
>JANQPW010000731.1 GCA_028285285.1 Silvanigrellales bacterium | reverse complement strand
GTAGAGACAAGATATGAGAGAAAGTCTCAGAATTACCTGGGTATGGTTCAACTGGCATCAGCAATCATACTGTTTCGATATTTATGAGACCGCTTCTAGCAAGATTCTTTGGGCAATTGGTACTTTTGACAGATCTTCTCTACACCGCCAGAATCAACGAAGCTTTTCCATTTCGTTGCAAAGAGTTGGAACGAACTTTGAGCGCCTTTTTTATTTCGGGAAAGTCCAAGCTGCACCTGTCTGCCGTCTGAATGACAGCTTACCTTTCGAAAGCCATTTTTGCTCCTCAGATGCATAAAACTGTGAAGAGTTGGAATTTCATTTCCCCGAAAGACGTCGATTCTCTTCAAGAGGAGAAGACGAGCCAAGCGATCTTGGTCGACCTCCCCAGGAAGAGTTTCAATTGCCTTGCCGTATTTGATCCAGTCTTCTGGAAGGCCCGGATAAGTGTGACTTTGTATGTGACCAATGCGCATTGTCCGCAGAGACTCTAGCCCTTGAAATGTCCACCGTGAGTCTGCCCTCACAAAAAAACACGAGCGGATCAATATCCCAGTAGGTAAAAACTGAAGAAACTTTTCCCTCTCCTTTGAACGATAGAGACCCACCACACCGCTTACCTTTCCTCTCTTCGCTAAGAGTAACGAACGGTTGAAGGGCAGAACCTCAAAAGAAATAGAAAGTGGGGAAAGTTTCTTCGCGACTTCATTCACCGCATCCCACAATACACCACGACGCTTCTGTGAATTCTGAGAGTCGCAAACGTAGGGACACCAATCGTAAATTGCAAACCTCAAGCTTTCATCTTTTGGTTTTGCCACACCAACAGTAGAAAGACTCAGTACCCCAAAAAACAAAAAGACCTTCAAAAGCTCCATCATCTCCCCAATGCAAGCTTCCACATAGCCCGGATCCGATCTCGAGCCAACACAGCGAGTATGATAACGTAAACCATCACAGCTGCGAAAACCCGCAAAATCACCCACTCTTCAAAGAGGCCGCTCCAAAGAAAGCCAACGGCACAGAAGGTGGCCACGAGCACCATTCCCCAATCAGCAACACGGGGAAGACTTGGCACAACACGATAGGCAAAAGCGGCGACAACAAGAGCAGCCGCAGCTTTTCCAGCCACCAACCCTGCCGCCAAATGTTCCAGTGAATCACCCCACGCACCCACAGCTGCACCACACCCTGCTGAAAGAAGAGCAACAGCAAGATAACAGAAGGAAACAGACGCCATTCTCTTTTCTGAAAAGAGAACTATCTGTGTGCTCACAAGAAGCAGCGGCTGGGCAAGTAGGGAAAGTGTGAGCACACTCCACACTCGCCCCTGTCCAGCAAATGACTCTCCCACCACGGCAGTGAGAAGCTTCTCGTCAACAAACCAAACACAGCACACCAGCGGCAGAAAAAGAATCAAAAGAGAGAAATAGGCCCAGCGGATAATTTCAACCCTTCTTTGCGGCGCAGATGCTGCCAAAACCTCGCTTTGAAAAACGGTCACAATGGCCATGGCAAATGCCGACAGGCTTTGAGTGATTTTTTGGGGCCCGGTGTAGGCCCCAACTCCCGTTGAACCCTCAAGCCACTCAACGAGAAAGAGGTCGACTCTTTCACTGAGGTGAAACATCACGACCGGTGCCGTGAACGGCAGAGCGGCGCGAAATGTGTGAGAAATGGAGGCCAAATGAAACTGAGGGAGCCCAAACCAGCGCATTTGAAGGAACGCCCCAACAACACTGATCAACCCATTCACCGAGTAGGCTGCGGCTGCGTACATCAGAGCATCTTCAGGGCCGGAAACCAAGAGCAAAATAGCACATAGCGCAAAAATCTTTGCCGAGATTTGAATCACAGACAACACGCGGAGCAATTGCTTACCAACAAACAGATACGACTGTGAAAAGGCGTTTAAGAGGGGAAGTGCACAAAGGGCCAGCACACCGCTCCGATACTCCTGCCACTGCGGAACTGTCCAAACTGCGGCTAACAACAAAGCGCTCAGAACAAAACCGTTAAACAACCGCAGGGCCAAGATAGATCCCATGATTTGGCGAACCCGGACGGGATCTTTTGTCGCACTCACGGCGTGGGATCCAAAGCCCTGATATCCCCAAGCCACGAAGGGGACAATCAAGTCAACAAGGTAAATCACATAGTGTGCATAGCCGAGAGCTTCGAGCCCCAGACGGCTCTGAGCATAGTGAACCGTAATAAGAGGAAAGGCTTTATTGAACACTTCCGCAAGCGCGGTGAGTGCCATGGTTCCCATCACCCGACGCTTATGATGCGAAGCCACCCAGCCCCCTCAAACGAACTGCACAGAGTTTCTCAGATTCCAATTGCAGAATAGCACGATCGCCCGCACAGCATAGGCTGAAAGATCTCGGCTGATCTTCGTTTCGTCAAGGAGATCTCTTTGTTATGATAACATGCTCATTGCCTTAGTCTTTTCAGAAACTCAAAAAAGAAAGAAAGAACCCATGGATCACCTTTCCCGCACTCTCACAGCCCTTGTGGCGGTCTTCACATTCTCCTTTTTTCTCTCTTGTCAGAGCCGCACGGGCAACGACGACGCAAAACCAAGCAATCAGCAGGGCAGAAGTGAAGAACCGGAACTGGACTACTCACCGAGAAGAGGTCTTGGCCTCAATGAAGAACAAGTTCCTGAAAGGGAAAGAGAGGTTCTGGAAGGGTATGCCCGCGAATTTTTGAGGGTTCACGAACGGCAACAAAAACAAAACGAAGACCGAACTGGCACACAAGGCATCAAATGGCGGGGGATGCACGCAAAAGGGCACGGCTGCCTCCCCGGTAAAATGGTTGTTTCCCAAAACTTGCCGAACCCACAAGGTATTTTCCAGCCGGGTGCAAGCTACCGCCTCACGGGCCGCTTCTCAAATGGCTCTGGCCTGATTGCCGCCGACCGAGAGCGCGACTTGCGGGGATTGGCTGTTAAATTGGAGGATGTTCCCGGAACACCGCTTCTTTCCACTGGCAAACAAGAGCAAGACTTTCTCTTCACAAATGCCGAAAGACATCATGCAGCACACATCGTGGACCTCATGGGTTTCATCAAAGCAAGTGCAGCCGGTGGTCAAGAGCGCATTCAATTCCTTGCCAGGCACCCGAGAATGGCTGCAACTCTGCTGTCTCAAACCAGCCGAAATGTGAGAAGCCTGGCCGACGAATCCTACTGGTCACGATCGGCTTTTCGCTATGGCGACAACCAAGCAGTTCGTTTCTTTGTGAAGCCCTGCACTGAGCCACAGAATCAGCAAGGCGACAGAGAAGAGCCCATCGATCCAGACTTTCTCAACACAGACCTTATTCAGCGCGCTTCACAAGAAAACATCTGTTTCACCATGCACATGCAGCCTCAGGTGAACCCCAGAAGGCAGCGCATTGAGATCCACAATGAAAAATGGAGGACACCCGCTGTAGAACTGGCCACCATTACCTTTGAACGCCAAGCACCCGAGCGCTCCCCCAAGTGTGAGGCACTTTCCTTCAACCCTTGGCATGGTGTGAACGCCCATCGCCCCCTAGGTAACTTCAACCGGGCTCGGTGTCTCATCTACCAAGAGGCAACCAACTTTCGAACCGGCACAGAAAAGGTTCGCTGCCCTTAGAGTTGAGACAACTTGGCCCGGTTTGCCCTAGCCCCTAGACCCCCACCTCGTGGTCAAGCCCCAAAACCCACGGCGGAGCAACACGCTCCAACACGGGAGCCGCCAAAGGCAACAGCGGCGAAACCTTTCTCACAAACCGAGCCAAGGGAGATTTGCCACGAGGAACCGTCATGGCTCCGTGGGTCTGTCTCAAGATTTTCTTTATGGCCGGCAAACGGATTTCTTCGTACTGGTCCAACCTTGCTTCGGCACAAAGACGCGCGAAGACGTAGGCGTCTTCAATGCCAAGGTTCATCCCGCGTGCACCAATTCCAGAATGAATATGAGCCGCATCTCCCGCAAGAAACACGTTGCCTTTTCTAAGCTCACCGGCCATGCGATGACTGATACCGAAGTCTGACTCCCAAACCACCGAACCAACCTGTGTGCCCCGAGGAAGACATCCGAGCAGATTTTCGGAGTTCCCCAGAACCCTCCAAACAGATCCTTTCACGCAGACCATGAACAGCGCGCCCTCATCCAGGAGGAAGACGTGGGCACGGTCGGGAGAAAGGGGCGTTTCCAACTCAACATCAGCAAGCCGCCAAGTCTCTTCGAACCGTGTTCCCGGAAAATCCACTCCCACGCTCTTCCTCACCGGGCTGCCAGCACCATCTGCACCCAAAACAATATCAAACTCCTCTTCACTCTGGGGCTGTGCTGGGTTGTCGAGCACAACACATTGGGGGTTGTTTGTGGAAAACCCTTTGAACTCGGTTTTCCATCGTATGACTAGCCCCTTGCCTTCAACAGTTTCCGCCAAAAGCTTTTCCGTTTCTGCTTGCGAGTGAATCAGCATAAAAGGGTACTTGTGACGAACCCTGCTAAAGCTAATGTTTGCCAGCTGACGGTCTTTTCTCCACAGGCGAAGAGCCTCCATTTTCCAACCACGTCGGAGGAGCTCTGCGGTGACTCCTGTTTCCTCATGAAGCTCGAGAGTTCGGGCATTCACTCCGAATGCCTTTGAATGAAGAGACGTGGAGGCATTTTTTTCCACAACAACCGGCCGAAAACCCTTCAGAAAAAGAAACAATGCTGCTGATAGCCCAGTTGGGCCAGCTCCCACGATAAGAATACGCTTCTCTGTACCTTGATTTGACAACTTCTGTCTCACAACAACCCCCTGAACAACTGAACTCTCCTCGAGCATATCACTTAGTGCACGTTTGTGCACTAAGAGTTGACAGATGGCAGAACAACTCCTATTCAGAACAAAAAACGAAGAGCCGTTGTGGAGTTGTCATGAACCAGAAGAACGATCCTGGTGTTCGCTGGGATGCTCCCAAAAAAAGAACCCGAGACAAGGCAGCCAAAAGAGACCAACTCCTGACCGCAGCCACTGAAGAGTTTGCGGAAAAAGGTTTTGACGCCGCAACTGTTCGAGGAATCTGCGCGCGGGCGCAGTGCGCTGATGGACTCGTGCACAAGTACTTCAATGGCAAAAAGGGTCTGCTGCTTGCGATCATCCGAAGACACACCGGAGCTGACGGCCAAGTCCTCAAAGAGCTTGAACAGTCTGAGACCGTAAGCCTTGTTGAAGACGTCCAGAGGGTCGTGCTCACGGCAGTGGCCCGAATGCAGGCACAACAAAAATTTCTTCGAGTCGCCATTTCCACAGCCCTGCTGGACCCTGAGCTGAGCGAGGAAATTCAGCAGCATCTCAAAGATCAGGTCAGTAGTGAACTGGAGAGGCTCTTGAAACGGCACCAAAACAATGGAAACATCCAGGGAAACCTCAACCTCAAAACAGCCGTTCAGGGTATCGTGGCAATGACCTGGGGGTTCGGTTTTTTCCACCAAGTGGTGTTCGCAAACGATCCAAAAGAATCTCAGAGGCTCGCCAAAGAAGCTCTTCAACTGTTTTTGCGAGGCCTAAGCGAAACGCAAACCCAGAATTGATCAAAAAAAAGCAAAAAAACACTTGACCCTCTCCCAACGTGAGAGCCGACGATGATCTCATCGCTGGTCAGCCCCCTCTCGTGGATCAGCGGTGCTTTAAAACGAACAAAGGAGGAACTGTGAAACTGACCGTGAAGCAACTCGCTGAAGCCTCAGGTGTGAGCGTGCGCACCCTGCACCACTATCACCACATTGGTCTGCTCATTCCAGCGCACATCGCAGAGAACGGTTACCGCTACTACGGAAAAGCAGAACTGATGCAACTGCAGCAGATTCTTATTTTTCGTGAACTCGAAATGCCACTCGCAAAAGTGCGCGAAATATTGGTCTTGCAAGGAGACGAGTTGTGCGAGCAACTCCACACTCACAAGAGTCTGCTTTTGGCCCGTGCTGCTCGAACCAATGAGCTCATTGCCACAATTGACAAGACAATCAAAGAACTCAAGGGAGACGAAGAAATGAAGGCAAAGGACTTTTTTAAAGGCTTCGATATGTCGAAACAGGCTGAATATGAAAAGGAGATTGAAGAAAAGTACGGGCGTGAGCTCCTCGAAGAAAGCCAGAAGCGAACCAAAGGTTGGAGTCAGCAAAAACAGGCCGAGGTGATGAAGAACCTCGACTCGCTCCTCAGAGATTTTGTCGGGTGTCTCCAAAAAGGCTCCGAGGAAGACAGCGAGGAAACTCAAGCCCTTACAAAAAGACACTTTGCTTGGATCAATCAGTTTTACGACTGCTCAAAAGAGACCTATTTGGGGTTGTCCGATCTCTACGTTCAAGATCCTCGCTTTCGAAAAACCCACGCGGACTACCATGACGAACTGCCGGAGTACCTGAGCCAGGCTATGAAGCGCTACGCCGAAAATGAGGTCAATTGGCGTTGACCCGATTGCAAAAGAGGTTCACAGAGCGAACAGACTTTCTCCCAAATGTCTGCTGAAGAGCTCGGGTCACACCCTGATCTTGAATCCATATCCGAGAAAACCCCGCCGAAAAGCCCAACCCAAGATTCATTCGAAACTGTTGGTCGGGTGGCATTCGAAAATCAAAAACCGTTTCTTCACGAAGCTCGCCCGTGGGGTTACCATCAATGTCTGTATCGGTCATGACAGTTCTCTCGGCCCGAAAAGGTTCGTGCTCAAAGGTAGTCTGATTGCCAGCAATTTCAAAGTCGCCATCCCGATCAATGTCGACGCCGAATGCAACACGATGGATTTGACCATCCACAACTTCTTCGCGCTCCATGCAAGAAGAAACAAAAGAATCAACCACCCTGCGGTTGGAGCCCTGCTCCAGCGAGCAGCTGTATTCCCAGATCTCCGGTGCACCTGCAGTGCAGGGCTCAGCCCCTTTATTTGCTCTTGGCACTTCTGCGTTTTATCGGCATTTCTCAGGGTTGAGGTATTCACCCACTCCGGGAAGGTCAGCCGTTTTTGGCAGCCAGGAAAGGTCTAAAAACGCGGGAGCAGTTCTCCTGAGGTTTTCATCCACAAAAAAGACTCCCGAGCTCCACAGCTTTCCATCCGCACTTTCCACAAACAGCTCGATCTCTGTTTGCCACTCAGCAGATCCCACGCTGTTGTATCCCCATGCGGTGGTGTTCTGAACCATGAAATAGTCTTTTGAGCCCAAAATCGGTGCCAAATCGTACTCGGTCATTTCCCCAACGCCAGAACCATAGCCAGTGACTGTGGTTTGTTGTTGCGCATAAACTCGAACAGGGCCCAACTCCAAAACCTCTGGGCTCACCTTGGCGTAAAGCTTCACAACATTTTCAAATGATTCAGTATTTCTGCTCTGATTGCCAGTCACTTTGTCGATGAAGATTCCGCAGGCGGTCTCATCTGCAGCTTGAGCACTGCTCACGCCAACCGCTCCCAACAGCACTCCACAGAGAATTTCTGCTCTCATTTCAACTCCTTCACAAGTAAGATTGAGGCCTACACCTGCAGGCTCCACCTGCGATGGCATATGAAAGCTGGGAGTATGCGTCCAGAAAAAGAAAGCCAATCCAGCACTTTTGTCGACCAAAATGAGACGTGGCCGCTCAGTGAGATGCGTTGTGTGGGGAGTGCCCCCCGACCCTTCGGGCCAGCAGGGCATCAACAGAGAAGCGCCCTGCCCCAGCAAAGAAAAGAGCCAGATAGGCAAACAGATAGGTCAACCCCAACTCCTGCTTCTTAAAGGGATCTTCCCCATGGATCACAAACACGGCAACAAACATCGTGATGATGAGCGGTATGAGTGCGGCGCGAGTGAACAAGCCTAGGGCAACGGCCAGCGCACAAAAAAACTCTGCACCCACAACAAGAGCCAAAGACATGGTTGAGCCCACCCCCAGCGGATCGGGAAAGCTGTCCATACGATCTCCAAACCCCGAAAGCTTGCCCAAGCCATGTGCAAAAACCATAGTGAGCCCGAAAAAAAGTCGGAGAATCAACTTCCCAACATCGTTGTACTCCGTGAACAGCAGTCGCATTCCCACATCAACCCTCCTCGTGTTTGTTTCAACTTCTCTCAATACTTGACGGAACAGCCATAGGGCTTGCGCAGAGCTTCTTCAGCAGTGAGCTCTTGACCAGCCAAAACTTTGTCGAGAGCACTGGCAAACCAGGGCTCTGCCTGAGCCACGTCGGCCTTGTCAGCGGTTGCCAGTGAATCGATCGCTCCTGAATAGCGAAGTGTTCCTTTCTGGTCGATCACATACATTTGAGGTGTAGTCTTTGCAGCATAGCTTTGCCCAACCTTTCCATCTGGATCCAGAAGCAGCGCGGTTGAAACAAAACTCTTTTCCCCACTTTTTTTCTGCTTCTTAGCCTGGGCCATACTGAGAAAGCCCTGTTTGCCTTCAGCAGAAGAGATGACAGAGAGCCAAACGACTCCTTTTTCTTTGTACTTCGCCTGTAGCTTTTGTATGTTTTCAGTGTCGTAGTGTTTTCTCACATAGGGGCAATCTTTGTTGTACCACTCCAACACCACACCCTTCCCCGACTCCGTGAGCTTCTTGAGAGAGGTTTTTGTTCCATCTTCGAGGAGCACTTCAAAGTCCGGAGCCGGCTTGCTCGGAAGCACCGAAGGCGCCACACTCTCCCTCACAGCCTTCCCCACCTCGCTCTCAATACTCGCCCAGGAAGTTGAAAACGGCATGAGTGTAGCGGCGGCCAATAGACAACTCTTGCACACAAGCTTCTTCGTGAATTGCATTTGCTTTTCTCCTTTTGCACGCTCCAAAAAAACACAACCCTTCAACGAATCACACGGAATTTTGTCACAATCTACCCGGAAACACGACTTTTCAATTTTTGGGCTTCAGCCCCGATTCAATGGTCTCAAGAAAGGTATCCACGGTCAGAATTTGAGGTAATACGACCGGAGTCTCACTTTTCCCAGCCGGATAATAAACATAGAGTGGCACACCCACTTTTCCAAAAGTCTTGAGCTCCTCCGTGATCTCACCACTGTAGTTCGTCCAGTCGGCACGGAAGGTCACAACTCCCCAACCTTTGAGTGCAGCAACAACTTTTTCATTTTGAAAAACATTGACCTTGTTCACCTGACAGGTCACACACCAACGAGCCGTAAAATCGATGAAAACGGGCTTTCCCTTAGCCAAAACACCATCAACTTCTTCACGGAGAAAGGGCCTAAACTCCAGACGGTTTTCAGCACGGCCCGCTGGTTCCGCTCGCACGTCTGAGGGCTCAATCTGAAAAGCTCGTGTCACGCTGAAGACCACAATTAAAGCAGCAAACAGAAGCAGAAACCCCTTCAACCACTTGCGCCTCACCCAGCCAACCAGCCACACAAAAAATGCAAAGCTCACAAAACCGAGGAGATAAACTTCAACAGAAAAGCCGTTTGACTGGCCCATGCACACCCAAAGCAACCACACAACCGTTCCCAACAAGGGGAAACCCAAAGCCTGCTGGAACCGCTTCATCCAAACCCCGGGGCGGGGCAGCAGCCGGCCCAGGCCAGGCACAAACTCGAGCAGCGAGAGCGGCAAAGCCATTCCAACCCCCATGGCACCAAACACAGCGAGAGCCATAGGTGCCGAAGCCTGCAACAAGGCAAAGCCAAGTGCCGTCGACATAAAGGGTGCTGTGCAGGGGCTTGCCACCACTACCGAAAGAGCTCCCGTAAAGAATTCCCGCCGAAGCCGGCGAGCCGGGCCTTCGGCGGCTGAGTTGGTACCTGCAAGACTGGGGTCAGACGCAAATCCAACTGACTGGAACCAAGCAGGCCCAACTCCAAAAAAATTCAGAGCCAGAGCCAGGAAAAAGTAGCAGAGTAAAACATTGAACCACAGCGATTGGAGCTGAAACCCCCAGCCCACTGCGTGCCCTGCAGCACGCAGGCCCACAAGCACGAGCCCCATAAAGAGAAAGGTCGTCACCACCCCCAGGGCAAAACAAATCGAAATGACTTTTTCGATTTGCTCTCCTTGGCCCCCTGAGCGCGGGTTTTCCGCGGCAAGTTGAGCCACGCGAAAGGCTTTGAGAGAGAGCACCGGGAACACACAAGGCATCAGATTTAAAAGCAGCCCGCCCAAAAGGGCAAAAACCAACATGAGCAAGGGTGAAGTTTCCCGAACGCCCATGCTCTCCTCTTTCCCCAGAACGTCTGGCTTGTCTCCACCTTCAATCACCGAAAGGGCCAGAGCCACCTCATAGGCCGAACGAGAATTCGACTCTATGTCTTCAATGAGCACAAGGCCCTGGAACGGCACCGTGTTTCCTTTCTCCAACTCCGAAAGCGAGAGCGCCATCTGCTGTGACACGGCTTGCTGGGTGCCTGACTTCTCTTCACTGAGAACACTTCCAGTTCTGTCGAAGACGTCCACAATGCGCAGGGATTTCTTCAATGGTGGGGTATCGGTCATCACGAACGAAACAGCCCCCTCGGCTTTGTTGAGCACTCCGTTCAGTTTGAGCTGTTCTGGCCCCGGTTGCGGCCAGAGTTTTGAACCAAGCTTGAAGGAATCTGGGCTGGTCGGATCCAACTGAAAAGGTGAGAACTCAAAGTGGGCTTTGGCAGGAATGCACTGCTCTTCAGTGCACACCAAGTACTCCGCAGCGAGACTCCAAGACCCCTCAGACAAACTCTGATTTTTCAGAAAAGTGTCAAAAAGAACGACCTCGCCGTGATGCACATAAGTTGTGATCGGACCAAGCACGTGTCTTTCAGGAACTGGGTGGCGCGTGGACTCACTCGTGCGCACAACCCCTCGGTCGGCCTCGGGAATGGTCCACTTCAGACGGGGAGTAGCACCCGACTGTCCAGGGTTGGTCCAATAGGTGTGCCACCCTTTGTTGAGTGAAATGTGAAGGCCCAGACGAAGCTCAGTTGGGAAACTTGCAGCAGGAACTTTCTCAGCGCCAACACCGCGCCAACACACAACCACGCGCGCCCGCGACTGAGTGGCTTCCTGCCAATCTGTGGCGGAAAGCTTCTGACAGTTTGACACAAATGAATTGCCCAGCTGCTGTTCAAGAGCCTGCGCGCTTGGCTGGAAGACAACCCAGAAAAAGAGCAAAAATCGGCTCAAGCTGGGCATGGCAGTCCCCATCATTGTGTGCAGAAATTTCCTCCATGTTACATGCAGAGCGAAGTAAACTCCAGAAAAGACCAACTTTCGGTAAATTCCCATCCCATCTAAGTTTACATGTCAAGACTCTGGATTCTATTTAAGTGTAAAACTGTCATAAACAAGCCAAAAATGGAACACCCAGGATTCCATTGCAACACACCTGAAGCCAAAGGAATCTTTATGGTTTTTTTGAGAATGATTCTCTTTACTCTTCTCCTTTTTTCTCACACCGAGCCTCTCCACTCTTTCCAAAATTCACCCGAAAAAGCCCTTAAACCTCAGTCATGTCGTAACGAACTGATTGTGCAGTGGCCTGCCACTATCCCAAAGGAAGTTCGCCAAACCTACGAAAGCGCACTGAACATGGAGCCATGCACAAGTGGAGCGGGCACAGCTTCCCTAAGAGTTGAACTGATCCTTGGTAACGCTAGCAAACTTCCCCATGAAGAGCTTTGGCACCAGGAACTGAGCACAGACGACTCCTCTGTGGTGGCGACTGTGCGCATCACCGCAGGGCGCCTTCGTGGTGCGCTTTATGGTTTGAATACACTGCTCGAAAAGGGAGGGGTTTCCTGGCTGCACCCTCTCAAACCCCTCGTACCGGGCCAGCTCAAAACGGCCAAAATGATCGCTGCAGTAGCTTCGGCCAATACTGTGCCAGACTCTCCACCATTCCTTCGCCTGCGCGGCATCCACCTCCACACCATGCACCCGACCGAGCTCTGTGAAATGCTCAATGGCTGGGGGCCAGAGGGGCCCAACGACGAGGCTGGATTTGATGAAAGTCTCCAAGAATGGAGGCTGTTTCTAATGTGGGCCACCGCTCAACGCATTAACCAGGTGCAGTGGATTCTCCTCGAGGGAGCTTCCTGGAAGGAGTTTGCCAACTCCGATGTCAGGCTCAATAGACTGCGCCGACTCGTCGAAATAGGACGCACATGGGACATCGAAATCGGCTTAGATGCTGCCTTGAACCTCAAGCAACAACACGCCTGGCGGCTGATTCGCGAAGGTGACACCAACCGCATTGCAGCCATGCAACAGCGCATTGATTGGCTGATGTCGGCTGGATTTGACTACCTGAGCACAGAGCTGGGAACCACAGAGTTCACCCACGGCGAAGAAGAAAAAATACTTGAAGAAATGAACGCCTTCGCACTGCACCTTCGCGACCAACACAACTCCTACGGCACCATTAAGGTGCACGTGAGCTCAAACCAGAAGTCGGAGAACTTCGTCGATCCTGAAACCGGCGAGCCCGTGAACATCAATTTTCTCCCACAGTTTTCTGATCCTTCTTTGGGCGTGCTTCCCCACACGGTGCAGCACTACAGTCTCGACGATCCCACTCAAACCTACGGCAATGAGGATTTTTCTGGAATCCGCCGTTTCATGAACAAACAGGCGGGAGAACGCCTTGTGCTGTTTTACCCGGAGTCTGCTTATTGGGTCAGCTTTGACACAGATGTGCCGTTGTTCCTTCCCCTATACGCCCAGCGCCGCCTCTACGACTTGCGGCTCATTGCCAGAGATGCCGATGCACGAGGTGGAGAAGAAATTGACGGGCAAATGGTGTTTTCCTCGGGTTGGGAATGGGGTTATTGGCTCGGTGACGTTGTGGCTGCGCGCGCCGCTTGGAACCCCCATCTCCAAACAGAATCACTTCATGATGCCTTTGCCGAAATTCTAGAGAACATTCTTGGGAACCTTGAAAGCGACGGGCTCAGCTCCGAGCTCAGCGCCATTGCGGAAACACAGCACAAAACTCTCATTCTCGGTGAGGTCGCTGGCAGCCGACCCGACAATGTCACCCAAAGAAACGGGCAAGCCTATCTGCAAGGCATGGAAGCGGCGGACGACCTGGGACTGATTTTGCGCTCGCTAGGAATGGACATCACAACCCAGCCCGATCGTTTGCCCCTTCTTCAGGTTTTAAACCGACGTCAGGCTAAGGAAACGTACACAGAACTGGTTCGTCCTCTGCTGCAGCTCACCGCTGAATCATTTTTGAGGCATGCCCACAATATGTCAGACCTCGACACACAGAATCCACTCGCTCAGGATTTTCTCCAGGAGTTCAAAGAAGGAATGCATGTGACAGCGCTCCGAGCTCAACAGGTCGCGGCTCTTTATGATCATGCCGCTTCAAGAGGTGCAGACACCACCTCTCTGTGGACTGCACAGCGAGCATTGCGCACAGCTCAACGGCTTGTTGAGTCTCGGCAACAGGCCTATCGTGTGCCGCTAGACCGGATTGCCGGATGGAGACACAACCCCACTGTTTACCCCTATGCCTTCTTGTGGGCGGTGAAGAATCTGTTTTATTGGCACCGAGATGAAGCCCGAGCCCGTGGAGTGGCACAAGGGCCATGCTTTCGCAACACAGTCAACGTTCTTCGGGTGATTGGTGGGCCCACGTTTGCGGCAGATGCCCTCTCAAAGTTGCGCGAGTGGTTGGAAGGCACACCTCTTCTGGGGGGTTTGACCCGTTGCCTTGCAGAACCACCTCGTGAGCCCGTTCCTGGCAAATGGCAGTTCGCTCAGAAAGGCTAAGTCTCCTCAGGAACCCAACAGCGCTCCAAATGGTCGTAGCGAATCTTACCAGAGACTGTTGTTTTATAAGACTCATCATCTGGCCCCTGCGGCTCCCAATTGCACCGATAGGTCTCACACGGCCCAGTGGTTGTACCCTCTGTGAGGCTCCGCACTTGTGTTGTGCTTCGAGGAGTGCCTGTTGTCACAAGTGAGAAAACCACTTTCCCCATAAATTCACATTCCCCAAGACCATAGGCGAAAATCTCTTGGGGGCTTTCCAATGTTCCCACAACCAAGTTTCCTGCCAAATTGTAGCGGCCTCCTGGAAGTATCTGAAGGCCCTCAGGACTCACCGTGGGGGTGAGGCCCACCTGACTCAGCACCTCAAGATACTGCGCTTCGCTCGCTCCCTGAAAACTCGTCGAAGACAGCCAAGCCGTCCATTTTCGCATATGCTGTGAGTCTTCGTGGCCGTGATACAGAATCGCGTGCCGATACAAAACCTCATGCAGAATGAGGCCCGACTTGTGACGAACGCCCAGTGCATTCCACAACTCAAGATCAATCGTGTAACGCTTTTGTCCGGGAAAAGTGGGCTCGGCATGGACAGCCATCTGCTCGAGGCGACAACCTCTTGGCACCTCAATGTGGTTGGAGTCATCCACATCAACGAGTGCCACATCTTCTAGAAAAAGTGCCTCGGAAAGAAACACCTCAACCCACTGCTCCAAAAGTCTCCTTCGAGGGGAATCAGCCTCCGGAATCTGAGAGAGGATGTTTTTTGTCAGTTGCAGTGGCTCTCTCCCTGCCGGTCTTTCGTTGATCTCCAGCCCCAAATGACGCGCTTCATAGAAATCAAGGAGCTTTGCAGACAATAGCCGCCCGGCTTCATCGCGACACACCACAGCGTCACCCCCATTGCGCACCTCCGTTGAGCGGAGACCTCCCAATTCTGACGCAGGACGTTTACCGCAGCTGAGCGCCTGAACAAACACTGCCCAAAGCAAAAAAACAGCCAGTCTCATTTTCTACCTTTCAATGAACAGGTGAGCGGGAAGAGCTGGATGTTCAAACAAAAGACCTCATGCTCAGAGGTCGCACAGTGGTTCTTCAGATCTGCCTCAAACAATTCAGCGACAGATCGGCGCAAGCCCTGAATCATCTCCTTAGCCAGAGCCAAGCGCTTAGGATCACCTGGCACCTGAATAGAACTGAAATCTCTCCGCATCACATCAACTTCCTCAAGAGAAGCTTCCGCCTTCCGAAGTAAGCTCCGATGCATACCACGGATAATGCTACTAGGAACATCCACACTTGTTGTGAGGTTTCTGTCGTCGAAGCCGGAGAGATCGGCGGCACAGGTCAGCACACCAACTTCTTCAAGAAGCCTCAGGGACTCCTCAACTCGCTCAAGCGGGAGACCAAGTCGCTCTGCCATCTCGTCTGAAGTTCGAACACCCAGCTTCAGCAAATTGACCACTGCAAAATGATGCCACTCACACAAAAGCATCAGTCGGCTTTCTTCAACAGTTTCGTAAGAGGTTGATGT
>JANQPW010000730.1 GCA_028285285.1 Silvanigrellales bacterium | reverse complement strand
TCGACTATAGGGGCTATGGTGACAGCACCCTTGGGAATGATAGAGGGGTCACCCGAAGAGGTGCTATCAGCGATGGTGTTGCGGTGTTGAAAAATGCTTTTGAGTCTGACTCTGCGGCTGCACCAGCCATTGTGATGGGCCACAGTCTTGGCGGCGCCTTGTCTCCAGCGTCTATAGTTGAGTGGGGAGGAAAAGTTGATTTCCTAATGTTGGCTTCGACCTTTCCATCTTACCGTAGGGAAGCCCTTTCCGTTTTGAGGTTTTGGCTTTTCAAAGTTCTCCTCTGGCCACTTTCCTTTTTCGGAGTTTCTGAAGAGTATTCCGGTGAGCAGTTTTATCCTGAAATCAGCAAAAGCATTTCTAACATTTTGGTGGCTCACGCCGCAGACGATGACCTTGTTCCGTTTGAGTTTGGTCAAGAGATTCATCAGGCACTGCCACATTCAGAGTTTTTGGAATTTCGGAAAGGCTCAGGTCATGTGAACTACCCAGCTCACTCAGAAAACTGGGATGGTATCCTTGGGTTTCTTTGCGACGAAAAACGAAGGATTGAGCACGCTCCCTGCAGAGGAAAGTTTTTGGAGAGTTTCAAATGAGGGCACACGGGAACTGCCTAAGAGTTGCTCTGCCAGTAAAAGCAATCCAAATTCACGTAGTATGTTAACCCATCGAGCACGTCTTCAGGATATACGATTTGGCTGCGAAAGCCCTGGTAACTCTCGACGTAGGGGCCAAACCGGGGTGATCTTTGACCCCAGGTGCTTCTGAATCGAGGGCTGGTCTCGGAGAAGTCCGGAACATTTCTCACACCAAAGTCGCTGAGCAGGCTTTGTGCGTTCTCGAGGCTCAGGGTTCCAATGCTGAGCTGAATTTTGTTGCGGTAGTCGTCGGGAATTTGCAGCAAATCAATTCTTAGCGGAATGGTTGTGTTTTCTGTTTGCACTTCCCACGAAAACTCGGTGGGTCTCTGACCAGGTCTGAACTCAAACTCTTGCTCTTGACCAAAAAAATCTCTGTGGAGAGCACTTAAAAACCTTTGTTCGACAACTTTTCCTGAAAAAGAAAAGCTTTCCTCGAGCAGCTTCCGAGCTGGCTCGAGCACTGTTTCCTCAGAGGCTTTTAGGGTGCATTTCAACTGAAAGCTCGAGCGCTCATAGGCGTGTGCCTTGACGAAGATCACCATTGAAGAAAGACTCAGAGTGAGAGAGGTGGCTTTTAGAAGTTTCATGAGTTTCATAGCTTCTCCTTCCTATATTGTGATGGGCTGGGTGCCTCACTTCTACAGGATATGCTGAGAACATTCTAGTGTATTGGCTCAGCGGCAATTGGAATGCCGCTGCCTGAGTTAACTGACAGGTCTGCGGCCTGAATGCCCAACTTGCAAGCAGTTGGGCATGAGACTAGGAAAGATTTTCACCCCAGGCTGTCTCCCGATTGCCCAGACTGGGATCAGATCAAAGGAGAAGTCATGGAGACTCAAAGTCGCAGGAATTTCACGCCAGAAAAGAAACAAGCCATTTTACTTGAGATTCTCAGAGACCAGAAGTCGATCTCTGAGGTTGCCGAAAAGTATGACCTTGCACCGTCACAGCTCTACACATGGCAAAATGAGGCGTTCTCTCGGCTTCATCATCTCTTTGCTGACGGTCGAAAAGAGCGCCAGAGCAGAGATGCAGAGAAAGAGCGCCTCAGGACTCAGCTGAAGGCTAAAGAAGCTTTCGCAACAGAACTCCTCGAAGAGTACACAAAGCTAAAAAAAAGCTCTGGCCTCAACTGGTAGGTGTTTGGGTTGAGCATGAGCTTAGAGACAGAGTCGTTTCCTTTGTCGAGAATATGAGCCGTCGTTCTGGAGTGCCAGAAAATCGACTCGTCGCTTGGCTTGGGCTTTACCCCAGTAAGTTTCAGACCTGGAAAAAACGCCAGGGTCAGCCGAATGGCTCCAATGGAAGCGTTCCACGCGAGTCTTGAGGGGGCTCGACAAGTTTCCCGGCGCCAGCCCAAGAATCATCTCAGACAATGGGCCACAGTTTCTGAGCAAAGACTTCAAAGAGTATGTGAGGCTTGCAGGCATGACGCACGTCAAAACGTCGCCATACTATCCGCAAAGCAACGGAAAGATCGAATAAGGGTCGTATATTTCAGTATCCCTGCAGGCAGGTGTGCTACAATTCCAGATCTGATCGCAAGTCGTTGATGCAAAGGTTTCACATGATGTGATTTACTTTGAGACAATTCGGTTTCTCGAAAGATCCCCTTACTCTGTTCTGTTGAAGGTATTCTATGATTTTTCGTGTGCTTCGGTCCCCCTTCTTCGCAGACCATTGCTGCTTATTTTTGCTCTCTGTGGCGGCCGTTCAAATGGCTGCGGGCTGTAAGTCACGAATATTTGATAGCGACATCAAACAAGATCGCGAGTCTGTTCCTAAAGGGCACCCAACTTTTCCAGAGCTAGAGAGTTGTCTCGAGAAACGAAGGAGCGGAGAAGCCGAATTTGTCACTCCCCAGTCACTCGACAAGGCATACAACCCTAGTGAATCTAGTCTTGGGCTGAACAATTTTCTTCTTCAGTATCTGTCGAGTCGTTCTAAACTCCCAGGAAAAGGTTCGCTTGCAGTTGATGTTCACCGTTTTGAACCCCGGTTTAAAGGGAGCATTCGGTTCCATCCTGGTTTCACTGAGTTGGTTCAAAGGCATGGAGTGGATCCCAAATGGTACTTGTGTGTCGACATCCTCAGTTCTCGTATCGTTTCTTTATCTAGGCTGATCAAAAGTTATCCTCAGACTATGAGGATATTCGGATATGAAGTGAACTATGATGAACAGGGAAATCTCAACTGGATTGAATTTCCCGCTTCTGCCCAAAGCATCCAGAGTTCGAGACAGCAGTTCAACAGATTCTTGAAAGAGAAAAGCATTGAGCCTCTGGCTGTCAGTTTCGTTGAAGGCTTTGAAGATCCTTTTTCGTCACTCAATAGGCCTCTCCTGCAGGCCTACGCAGACGCTAAAGTTATGGTTGCACCAAATGGCTATCTCTTTGCACATGACCTCACAGCTCACGTGTCTCAGGCATTCTGGCCAAAATCCATGTTGGAAGCATGGAAAAGCATTCCAAAATTTTTTCTAAGTTCACGAAGAGCTTATTCAAAGGTGCATTCTTACTTTAATTTCCTTGTACAGAACTTTCTTCATAGAAACCCCAAAGAAGTCTTGATTTCTCAGTTGGATTTCACAGCGGCACGTCTGACAAGTGTCATGAAGCAACTGAGCACAGATCCAGAGCCAGAAAGAGTAGGAAAATCAATCTGGGCTGTTATGCTCAGCCTGTATCTTTATTCTAGGCAAGAATTGAATTCATCATTGAAAAATGGCTATAGCCATTTTCTTCAGATTCTTGATGTAGAAAAAAGTTCCTACAACGAGTGGAGCGGCGAAAGGGAAGAAACTCCAGTCATTGATGCTCTGATGAATGTCTTTTCTCGCGAAGTGGTCCCTGCAGACTACCTCTACTCCACACTTTTCGTACACTTCGAGTCCTCTCACAGAATGAAACAATTCTTCAGTAATGCCACTGGATCTTTTGAGGAAAGGTTCAAAGAACAACCCGAGTTTCTTGACGCTGACAAGCTGAGAGATCTGAATTCTTATTTGAAACTTTCACCCGCAGAAATGGGGCAGGATTTGATTGATCGACGAATTGAGCTCGAACAGAATGCTGCAGAGTTTCTGAAGTGAGTTCAAAGAGAGAATCCGAAGATAAGCCGTGATCCTCCGCTCGCCTTTTGAGCCTGCCACTGCTATGTTCCTCAAAATGTGTCTCAATCAGTTCAATGGATCGGTTTCGGAGGAGGGTCTGCGGTGTTAGCACATGAAGTCACTTTTACGGTTCGGTTTTCAGATGTGGATTCTTTGGGGCATGTGAACAATGCCGTTTACCTTTCCTATTGCGAAGAGGCACGGATCAATTGGTTGAGAACGAGTGGGCTTTTCGACAATCCCAAAATTCCGAAAACCCTTCCTCTCATTCTCGCCCGGGCAGAGATTGACTTCTTGAAGCCAGCCTACCTGGGTGACAGTGTCACGGTTCGCACAGAAGTGAGCCGTTTGGGCACGAAGAGTTTTGACATGGACTATCTTGTTGAATGTTCCGAGGGACCTTTGGCCCGCTCTCGGGCTGTTCTCGTCTGGTTTGATCAAGAGTCAGGAAAGAGTGCGCCATTTCCGGAAGGTGTTCGGGCTTTTTTGGAAGATGAGCTGAAAACTCAACAGCTGAGTTGAATCGTTTGTCAAATTCCCCACTTTTGTTGAGCAAGGAGCTGGCAGTGAATTCGTTTTCTCTATTTTGTGGAGCTATGGGATCCGTTCTGATTTCCTCCGTTTTGTCTGGTTGTGGCTCGGGTGTGAGTGAGAGTGTGCCTTCCTCAGATGCAGAGCTGAACTCGTCGTTTGAAACACAAAACCCAATTTCAGTGGAGTCCTTTGAAAGTCCGAGTAAGATCATCGGTGAGAATGATCTGTTGCCCGTGCGAGGTGACGGGAGAAACGTTCCGCGAGGGTTCGTGCCCATGCTCGATGCCATCGGTCGCGTGTCGATGGGGTGCACGGCAACTCATTTGGGAAATGGTGTGGTGCTATCGGCAGGGCATTGTTTCGACGCACCCTATGAACCAGAAAAAAATGCGAGATGTGATGGGCTGACCGTTACTTGGGGAAAGAGGCTCGATGTCGAGCCCTATCTTGTTTCGAACTGCCGCCGGATCCTAATTTACCAAGATGGTGCCGCCCTAGACTATGCGTTGTTTGTGGTGAGACCCATTCCTCGGGCAAAGGTTAAGCTCTCTCGGCGCGCTGCACCCGTTGGCACAGCCATCACTCTATTCAGTCACCCACGAGGCCGGGACTTAGAGTGGAGTGGAGAGTGTGAGGTGATGGATCCTGCTCTGGCAGACCGAAATGAGTTGGTTTTTGTGCACCAGTGTGACACCGAAAATGGCAGCAGTGGTGCCGCAATTTTCGACATGCGGCGGAGGGAAGTTGTGGGTGTTCACAATGGGGGACTTGTGCCCTACAACTTTGCCACTCCAACTGCCAACACACCTTTGTCTCGCTACCGAAAGCGCTTCGAGAACGCTCGTCTCCCCAGCTTATGGCGTCTTCTCAAAAACTTCACACTGAATGGACTGAGTCAGTAGGGCTGGAAGCTTCCCATCAAAACCCGTCTGAGTCTTGTCGGTTCAAGAGATCGTTGGGGGTGCCACAACCGGTGTCAGGCTCGGGTCCCTGTTCTGTGAGATTGAGCTGCCCATTCACCACAACTTTTCCGTCCTCCGTCGTGTGTTCGGAGCTTTCGGGCGGAGCCTCTTCTGATTTTTTCAGTTTCTGAACCGCCTTTCGCAGGAGATCATCGTCAAACTTTTTCCCCTCTTCCTGCCACTTGTAGTAGATGTGGTTCCCGAGACAACGCGTACGATGGTAGTAGACTTCTGCGGTGTTGAGAATGCACAAGCCCTTGCCTCGCCCGGGTGCGGCTGGGTCGTTTGTGATCATGCAGCCTTCGGTGCCAGGGCAGGCATTGGAGGTGATGCAACGCGCGAAGCGATCGTATTCGGTGAGCTCCGCAGCCTGGTTCTGGAGTCTGTCTTCACCTTCTGCTCCAAACAGGTCTCCCACAATTCCAACGCAGCGAATTTTGGCTTCTACTTGAGGGGTGGAGTCTGCAGAGTTTGCTTTGTGTTTCAAAATAAAGTTGATTTCCGCCTCACCCGTTTCCTCAAGCGTGAGGCGGCCGTCGGCGCCTGAGTAAACAAGCAATTCGTTTGTTTCTTTTTCCTGACTGTCTGGAAGTTTCAGTTCGACCTCTCCCCAGTCACGAGTTTGACCGGATGTTCTCTCTATTCCAGTGACCTGAACTGAAAAGGAGTTTCCTTCGTCTTTGATGTTCGTGTACTGGATGTTCAAACCAGACGCCCCTTCTGACCATGCGTACTGCTTCTGTGTGGTTTTGCACTCCAACCTGCCAGACGAATCAGCGCTTGAGGACACGCCAGAACCCTGAAGGTCTTCTCCCTGGGCACAGGCTGCGACAAGGCTAAAGGCTGTTGTTGAAATGACTGTGGCAAGAGAACCAAGGTTGAGTTTCATTGTTTTCTCACAGTTCTTTTTGTGCTGCGATCGAGAGATCGGATAACGAGGTTGAACTTAAAAGAGTCTATGAGCGCATCGGATTCTGGAGGGCGTGGCTTAACTGAAGAAATTTTTGTTATGGGTTTCCGGTGGTTAACTCCCTTTTTGAGCTCTACTATCAGGGTGTGACCCAGCTCCTGGGCCTGGATTATGTGCAATGGACAACGCTTGAGTTGTGCAAAAAATAGGCAAATGTTTTCGGCAGCTCAAAAGCGATCGAATTGATCGTCCGCACGCTTGACAGGAGCCTTCCGAGCCGTTAACACGGTGTCTCGTTCGCAAGAACGGCTTTTTGACAAGAGAAGATCAAACACAGAAAAAACTTCATCTTTTTGCGTTTTCGCGTGGTTTTTTTATCGCGTGCAGAGAATTGATGAGATGCGAGTCAAATCGTCGCGTGGAGTACGAAAAAAGGTACTTGAGCGACGATTTGCCGAAGCAGCTCGCAATTCGCTCACGTC
>JANQPW010000729.1 GCA_028285285.1 Silvanigrellales bacterium | reverse complement strand
GACGTGAGCGAATTGCGAGCTGCTTCGGCAAATCGTCGCTCAAGTACCTTTTTTCGTACTCCACGCGACGATTTGACTCGCATCTCATCAATTCTCTGCGCGCGATAAAAAAACCACGCGAAAACGCAAAAAGATGAAGTTTTTTCTGTGTTTGATTTTCTCTTGTCAAAAAGCCGTTCTTGCGAACGAGACAACTTGATACCCAGCCAATGGTGATGTGTCAAGAAAAGATTCAGGAAAATCGAGATTCACCAGGAAGGTTCGAAAAAAACATCACAAAGAAACCCCCGCGCTGAGGCGCAGGAGCTCAGGCTGAACCTGAGTGCCCCAGCCTTTGAGCATCCGTGCAGCAGAGGAATCGCGCTTCTGTTCCAGAAGATGCATCGGAAAATAAAAGCTTAAAAACGTCAATGACAGCTCTCCCCATCGCAGATCACTCTGGAGCCCTGCCGCGAACGAAGCTCCTAAGGAAAGCTCAGTGAGTGTCGAATCACCCTCACGCACATCAAGGCGCTGGGCTGCTGGCCCCAGCTTCAAGAGAAGGTGCTCGCCCAGAAACTGTTCCAAAAACAGTTCGGCCCGCGCCAGGGTCCAGCTCTGGCGATCCGAGCCGCTGAGCTCAGAAAATTGCGGAAAGCGGTTCTGAACTCCCCTCAACAGGCTCAATCGAATTTGACGCTCCGGCGACAAAGCAAGCGTTGCGTGTGGTCCATGCCCAGGCAAGCCGGGATAGCCCAATTGCCATCCCAACGTCAGAAACTTTTTTTTTCTTTGGAGCCGATCGTCAAACGGGCTCAGACCTACCTCCTCAGCCACCGCAAGAGAAGCAGTGGCTCCCGTGGTGAGACTAGCCCAAACCAGAAGCATGAAGAACCGCATTGCTCCCTCCTTCAAAGAACTCTCCTCAACAATTGGACTCTGGGAGCCAGTTGACCCCATGCCACACTTCCATTAGTCACTCCGCTCGTCTGAGCGGCTGCGGCAGGTCCCATCGCAAGACCTTCCTGCCAACAGTGTTACAATCTCTCCAGATTCTCAGACTGCAAGGAGTCTCTGATGGCCAAGTTTCAGTATATCGTGATCGTGGGATGCGGTCGATTGGGCTCAGCACTCGCCAATCAGCTGAGCAAGCTCGGCAACAGCGTGGTGGTCATTGACCGACATCAATCCTCCTTCGAGAAGCTGTCCAGCGAGTTCAGCGGATTTCAAATGGAAGGTGACGCCATGGAGCTCAGCACTCTTCACCAGGCACAAGTGAAGAAAGCTGACTGTTTTCTTGCCGCAACCGACAATGACAATGTGAACCTAACAGTTGCGCAAATCGCAAAAACTCTCTTCAACGTGCCAACGGTGATGGCACGCATTTTCGATCCAGCCCGCGATGACGTCTATCGTCAATTTGGAATTGAGACCATTTGCCCCACAGCTCTCTCCTCTCAGGCCTTTCTGCAAGCCCTTGAAGGCCAAAATCGGGAGAACAACTCATGAGAGTGATTGTGATTGGTTCGGGAAAAATGCTCTACTTTTTGGCAAAGCAGTTTGCAACCGCAGAACAACACGTGACTGTGATCTCAGAAAAACAGACCGAGTGCACCCAGCTGTCACGCCAACTCGACTCAACCTTAGTGATCTGTGGCGACGGCAGCGATCCAAAAGTTCTCAACGATGCCGAAGCATTTCGAGCCGATGTGCTGCTTTCACTCACCCCCTACGACCACAACAATCTTGTGGCTTGTCAAATTGCAGACAAGATGTTTGGAGTGCCAAAAACCATAGCATTGGTGAACGACCCCGACAACACGGAGCTCTTTCGCAAACTCGGCGTGACGGTTGCCTTCTCTGCAACAAAAATCATCGCTGGTTTGATTGAGCAGCAAACTGGCTTCCAAGAGATCACAAATCTTGTGCCTGTTGCCAATGGGCTGGTGACCATCACAGAAACAAAACTCCCCGAAGAGTCTCCTGTGGTTGGCAAAAGTCTGCTGGACATCCCGCTGCCAAGCAATGCGTTGATTGCTTGCCTGATCCGTGACGATCGTGTGATCATTCCCCGCGGGCAAACAACGCTCCAAGCGCAAGACAAGGTGCTCGTGCTCACCCAACCTGAAAATGCAAGCAAGGTGCTTTCACTTCTCACGGGGCATGAATGACGCAACCAGACAATCGCTATCGGGAGTATCTGTTTTCACGCTACAAGACCTTTGCTTTTTTCCTAGGTCTCACTTGGTTTTTTATGGGATCGGTGATGCATGTTCCACTGGTGATGTGCATTATCGATGGAGAACCTCTCCAGCACATTCTCAGTTTCGTGTTGCCCGGCTCCACCGCAGTGATTGCCGGGCTTGTCACAATGCGAAGGGTGAAGAACCTCAACCGGGTCACCCTCACCTTCCAAGAAGGGGCCATGGTGGTGACCTTGGCCTGGGCTTCCGCTTTTCTCATTGGCTCCTTCCCCTTCTGGTTAGGAATGGAGATGCCTTTTCACGTGAGTTTTTTTGAATCCACAAGCGGCTGGACCACAACTGGCATGACCATGGTGGATCCCGACAGCACCCCCAGATCCTTTCTCTTGTTTCGAAGTCTCTCGGAGTTCGTGGGTGGGGCTGGGTTGGTCATCCTCACCCTCTCTGCAGCGGCCGGACCCATTGGCTCGAGCCTCAGCGCAGCCGAAGGGCGCTCTGAGTACCTCGTTCCAAATGTGCGCCGGTCTGCAAAGTTGGTTCTCACCATTTACGCTCTGTATCTCTCTGTCACGATCATTGCGCTCCGATTGGCCGGCATGCAGCCTTTTGACGCTCTCAACCACGCTCTCGTCGCCGTATCGACCGGGGGATTCTCCACCCGCAGCGAGTCGGTGGGTTATTGGGACAATCCTGTTATTGAAGTCGTTCTCATTGTGGTGATGTTTGCCGCCGCTATCAACTTTGCCACCATGTACTCTCTCTTCACCGGAAAAGGCAGAAGCTTCTACAAGAGTGGTGAGGTGCGGGTGTTTTTGTTCTTGCTCAGCTCATCCATCATTCTCCTCACCCTTTTTGTGACGCCGCAGTTTTTCCTAGGGAACTGGGAACCCCTCCGACACGCGACCTTTGCAGCCGTTTCCGCCATCACTGGAACCGGTCTGTCCACGGCTTCCTACAGTGAGTGGGGTGGTTTTGGCTACCTCATCTTCATTGTGCTGATGATTGTGGGGGGCGGTACCGGCTCGACTTCTGCGGGGATCAAACAGTTCCGGGTCTATGCTATTTACCGTGCCTTGGTGTGGGAGTTGAAAAAAATGTTTCTCCCACGAGGAGCAAGTCGCCAGCCCGATTTGTGGCAAGGAGCTGGCCGGCGCTTCCTGAGCACCGAGACCATTACCCAGATCACCCTTTTTGTGCTTCTTTATCAAGCTTTACTCGTGATTGGCACCTCTTGTTTTTTGGCCTATGGCTATAGTTTCAAAGACAGTCTTTTTGAATTCACAAGCGCTCTGGGCAACACGGGGCTGAGTAGCGGCATCACCAATCCAGATCTTCCTGCTCCTCTTATTTGGTTAGAGTGTCTCGCCATGTTTTTTGGACGCCTGGAAGTCTACACCGTCATTGTCGGCTTGGTGAAACTCTTTGGCGATGGCTCTTTTCTGTGTCAGAACACTCTTCAAGGAAAGCTGCAACGCCGCTGAAGGAGAGGTGTCTATGAAAATTGCCTTACTGGGTGCCCGGGGACGACTCGGCTCACTCATTTCTCAAGTGGCTTCTGAAAGAAACCACGAGATTCTTGCGCTCACCCGAAGGAGCTTTGAAGCAAGCGCCTGTGTGGCGACAGCCCAGCAACTCAGCGCGTGCGACGTCTTGATTGACGTGAGCCTGCCTCAGGGCACGGCGCAGCTCTCGGACCTCCTCCTCAAAACTGAAGTCTCGACATTGGAAAAATTGAAGTGCCTCATTGTGGGAACAACGGGGCACACAGAAAAAGAACTGAGGCTGCTCCACTCGGTCGCTCAAAATTTCCCTGTTGTCGTGGCCTCTAACTTTTCCAAAGGAGTGTTCTTGTTTCATGAGCTACTTGCCGCAAAAACTCGCAGCGGGTTGAGTGTTTCCGAACTTGCCAAAGATCTTGGGTTTGACCTCGCCATGGTGGAAAGCCACCACACCCAGAAAAAAGACGCTCCGAGTGGAACAGCACTGACCCTGGCTCAAGCTGCAGATGTTGCTCCAAGCAACATCTCTTCTCTTCGTGTGGGTCAGGTCACTGGAGAGCACAGTCTCTACCTGTCAGCAGACTCAGAAGAATTGCGCTTCACACATGTGGCTCACAACCGACGCCTGTTTGCCATTGGTGCGGTGGATCTAGCAGAACGGGCCGCGGCCAAACAGCTCCCCAAGAAAGTGATGTCTGTGGGAGAGGTGCTCAGTGGCGTTGTGACAACCTAAGGGTGGTCGCGAACAGTATCCCATTTTATTCCATACACTGTTTCTTTCCGTTAGAGCTCGGGCAATCGTTTTCCACCCAAGCCTCGAGGAGCGAAACAACGGGAAGAGGAACCGGTTTTTGCGTGAGAGGCATAGAAGGTCGCTCAGAGACAATACCCAGCTCCAGTTCAAGATGCCTTGCACGGAGACGCTCGAACAACTCATTTGCCTGATCGGATGTGCTCACATAACTTAGAAAACCAGATGGTGTGGCTAAAAACTTCTCTGCTGGAGCCTCATTTCCTGTGTGGCAATGCACACACCCCCACTTCATAAAAAGCTCCCCACCTTTGAGCCAAGTGTCCACCTGGGCCGCCATTCCCGGGGCAAGCCGAGTTTTTCGACTTGAGACGGCCTTTTTTCGGCGGTTTTCACTTTCAGCGATTTTTTGCTCAAGCACCTCTTCCAAGCGACGCCGTTCTTGAAAGGCGAGATGCCAAATGCCCTGAGCTTCTTGCAGACTCACGGAAACCCTGGGCATAGTCCTCTCCGCTTTCACAACTGAAGCATTGGCATAGCCATAGATCCATTCTGCCGTGAAGAGAGAGAGATAGGCGAGCTGCGGCGCATTGCTGTCTTCTACACCATGGCAGCTGGAACATTGACTCTCCCACACCTCCCTTCCGGGTTCGAGAGGCACGGCGGGTACCTCCGCTTCTGAAAATGGCACAAGTTCCCTCAAAGCCAGGAGGTCATTTTTCTTTAGCTTGGGAAATGACGGCATTTGGCTCAGGGAATGTGGCTGTTTACTCACGGGGCGGCGCAGAAAACTCAAAAGCCCCGCTTTGCTGAGTCGCTGAGTTGCACTCCGTTTGTGAGCTCCACTTCGAAACAATGGTGCTTGCAGGTAGGAAAGCTCTCTCATCCCCAGTATCCGCTCTTCATTGAAGGGGAGCGTTCTCAAACGCGACTTTGCTTCTTGAAAGTGACTCGATGAGGTCTTTTCTCTCAGTGTCGTGCGGATTTCATTCAGTTCTGCATGACAGCCAAAACACTGCGAGTCGGCCCATTTTTTCACACCCCTCGCCAGTTCAGGGGCCTGAGTTCGACCTGGAGCGTGACAACCACTGCACTGCTCAACAAGAGAAATATTGGAACCAAAAGCGGTTGCAGACCACAAAAGTGCCGAAACAAGCCGGAACATCATCTCCGCTTTCCTCCAAGCGCGAAGGAAAGCACCTCACCCTCAACTGACTCTTCCGGCCTCAACTCCACAACCAGCGACTCCTGAGCCAAAACGGCCAGCCGCTGAAGCAAAGCTCTTCCCAAGGGTTTCTTCAAGCAACTCCGTGTTTCCTGAGTGAGATGAGACAAAGGAACAATTTTTCCCTGTTTCTTTGTCTCTGAGATGGCCTTCGTAGCCTTTTGCTGCGCCCACTCAAAGCACGACTCCAGAGTGTTGCCATTGAGCGGAGGGTCTTGAGGTTTTTTTTGAGCCCGAGATTGCCCACAGCCTGCAGCCAGAAGCAACGCCACAAGGAACACTGTCCGAATTGATGCTAGCATGACCGCAACCACACATAATTTGCCAAGGGGAGAGAGAGCAATTGAAACACAGGGTCGAGCGAGTCAATGTGCGTTGGATCCACAATGGGAAGACCCTCTTGCACACAACCCATTGAACCCGATGATGTGAGCGTCAACCCGCTGGGAAATTGATGGTTTACCTGCCAAGAAAAGAGGGAGTGCATGCTCAGGCCCGCCCCAATACTTTCCGCAAAGTACTCTCGACCTGCTTCAGTGAGAGCAGCGGAGATCAAAACGGCTTCCAAGTCTGGCAAAGCGACAGAGCTCGTAGCAGCAACAATGGAGACCCCATCCAAGTCGCCAATAGAAATGCGAAGCCGCTCACTGATCTCCGCGAGGTTTCCATCAAACAAGAGCTTGCCCGAAACTTCGTGCTCCCGGGGCCCCATATACACTGTGGGTGTGTCAAACCCACCGAGATTTTCAAGCAATCCAGCCAATATTGCAGACGACTGACGTGCTTCACCCGACTGCACAAGAAAATGAATGGATGGAACCACACTGTCCAGATCGACCGCTAAAAAAGGGAACCCTAACTGCTCCCCAGCAACTCGGGAGTTTCTTGCCACAGAAAGAAGAGATTCCTGCCCGTTCGAAACTCTCATGACAAACTGACGTTTTGCACACAGCGGCAAAAGCGCAAGCCCGGCAAGCCCAAACTCTCGAGCAGTGACTTCACACTCATTCCAATGCTCCCATTGGGGCTCATCGGCCTGAGCGAGGGATCCCCACATCACAAAGAGCGAGAGAATCCCCACAACTCCCTTCAAAAGAAAGACTCGATGGTTATCAGAGGGGATCTTAGTGCGAAACATGAATCACCTCCTTACCGCACAGAACCCAAGGAAACTTGATGGACTCTTCTTTGAGTCGCAAAGTCGGCTGCTCACCCAGTTCCGCATGAAAGCGAGCCACAAGGTCTTGAAACAGGGTTTCGGAGTTCTCGCGAGAGGAGGAGAGCTCATTGTTGGCCAAATCGGCGAGAGCAAAAACAGCCTGCCAAAGTGGAACGGGTTTATACGGTGATTCTTCGAGTTGAGGAAACAACCTCGTGAGACGTTCGAGAACGACATTCTTATCGATGCGCTCACTGGATGTTCCACAGAGGCTGTAGTTTTCTTCAAGCTCAAGGAAGCGTCCACTTGCGGCCAACTCTTCAACCTCCTTGCTCGACTCTGGTGAATACTTGAATGTGAGAGTGCAAGCCTCTGTGTAGCTTCCACCCAACACTTTTGGTTGGTGAGCTTCAGGAAGAGAAGAGGTGATCCGGAGAAGATCTTCCGATGCCGAGCAAATCTGATCAGCAGGAGAAAAAGTTGACTCTCTCAACAAAGTCAAACCCTCCCGCCGAGCTTTCTCATCGAGCGAACCATTGATCACAGCCGCGGGCACAAGCCGAACGCGACGCCACTTCAAACCCCCCAGCTCCTTTTCTTCACTCACTTCTTCTTCAAATGTCAGAAAGTGCACCACAGCCTTTTGAGAGTCGAAAAGTGGAGTCAACAGAAAGCCATCTCCACTGATCCGTCGCGAGTGATCGAGCGCTGCTGGAGAAAAACCAGAGAGCGCAAGAAACGACGTCACAGACATAGCCAATGCGGACCATTTTCTGAGCGTATACTTTTTCATAGTTTTTTCCTTACCTTCCATAAAGGTGAAAGAGGAACGAGTGAAGTTCACTCGTTCACCAACAGTGCCCGGCAAGAGGCATCATCGTTTTTCCAACCCACGACACCTTCTTCAAAACCACCTGTGAGGCAGGCGATGTTCAGAGTCGTCCGAGAATTGGAATCTTTTTTACCGGGGTTGGTTTG
>JANQPW010000707.1 GCA_028285285.1 Silvanigrellales bacterium | reverse complement strand
TGATACTGACCAAAGGATCAGGACTTCAGCCGAGCCAGGATCTCTTGCATTGTTCGAAACTCGACGTGGTTTTGAATGGGTCGGTCTGTGCGCCGGTCTTTGCAGGTCACTCGATAGGTGCCGTCACCGATGTGTGTGGCCCTGTCAATGTCTCTTGCGGCTTGGTCTTCGTTCCCAGAGTTGGTCGATTCTGTGCAGGAAATCATGGAGAGGCCTGCAAAGCAGGCAACTGTGGCAGCTGTCAACGCTTTGAGAGGTGTTTTGAGCAACATGGGAACTCCTTTAGCTTTTTGGTTCGATGCTGTTTCGTTCGCAAAGTTGCTCACGCCGAAGCACGAACCGCGCCAAAGCTTGGCTGTGGAGGTTGGGGATCCCTGGTGTTGAGTAAAAGGTAGTGAAAAGAGGATCTTGCCAAAAAGGCATCGAGGAGCTTCAGCACGAGGCGGGTCTAAATGGTGTCAACTGCTCCGCCGGTTGGGGTTTACTCGTCCGCCGCTTCTTCGTCTGTTTCTTCCTCTTCTGAGTCGCTTTCATCTGCTTCCTCAGACTCTTCCTCGTCGCCTGTTTCGTCTTCTTCAGATTCTTCGTCTTCCTCGCCAGACTCTTCCTCTTCAGCATCTTCAACGTCTTCAACGTCTTCAACGTCATTTGTTTCTTCTTCCTCTTCTTCCACCGGATTGCGGGCCGCTTCTGCTGCATCTGTGAGCAATTGGATGTTCCCTGGAAAGCGGCAGCTGATGAAGAAGTTCCAGTCTTTAGGAGCCTTTTTGCGAGGAGTATAGTTGATGCGAATGTTCCCTTTTCTGAACTTCGGGCTGTATTCTATGATGTTCAGAACAAGGTTTTTCACCTTGAGGTCACCAAAAGTTCCGAGAAGCTCCGCATCATTGTCTAAAGTGACGCGGTAGGAATGGATCTTCACCTGATGCTTCTTTCCCTTGCGTTTTATCACCTTCTTACGGTGGGAGTCCTCAATGTTGGTTGCATTCCCCTTGATGGAATACATGTTGGGCTTCACCCGGCCCGAGGCTTGAATGCTTCGAAGCTCCGTTCTGTCTTCGTTAACATTGAACTGGGCCGAAAGAATGATGCTTGATTTTGGGGTCTTGCAACGACCCAGTTCTTCTGTGATCACCCCTCCTGGGTCTTCCGACTCTGTTTCGGTTTCCCCTCCAGAGAGACATCCAGAAATGAGAAAAAGAAAGACCAGGTAAATTAAGCTAGAAAAGTACGTCACTTAAACCTCGGCTCAGCAGTGCTACGAAAAGAGTCTCAATATTTTCAGCTCTCTATCCGATAACAGCGTTTGATTTTGTTCCCCATTCAGGAGCTTGTGTCATTTTATGGCAAGATGCTTGTGAAGCAAAGCTCTCCACCACAAGTGAGGCCGAACAAGGTGAGAATCTGTTTAACCATGGTTGGACTAGCAGCAACATTGAACTCCGTTCATTGCAAAAACATTCGTGGTGACGATGCCAAAAAGGCTGAGCAGGTTAGGGAATCGGCCAACTCGATCCCTCCTCCCGATGTGGGCACACGGGAGGAAGACACAAGCGCCAAAAAAATGAGACCCGATGCTTGGGTTCCGGGTGCTGCGGCTTTGGAGATCAGCGGCCTGCGATCGTGTTTAGCTCTGCGGGTAGCTGAAGACTTTCTGCTCACGGCTGCGAGTTGTGCGGTGAGTGCGACCACAGGATACCCGTTCCCCACCTTCGTGAGCCCCGTGCTCACAACCCTTCTCTGGAAAGAAGGGGAAGCAGAGAAAAAGGTCTTGTTCTCGACACGTGCGGTATACCCACACCCGAGTTACCTCAAACACTTTCAAGATGTGAATCCAAGCGATCGCTACAGTGACAAAAAAGCGCTTTCTCAGGTTTTCGATCTCGCTTTGATTCGAATTGCTCCGGAAAAGTCAAAAGAGCTGCCACCCATTGCGCAGTTTGCAAAAGAAGTGCCCGAAGGTGTTCAATTGGTCACGGCTCTTCAGGGCGTTTGTCAGGGAACTGTGAACAACGAAACGCCATCAGCTAAAGGTGGTCGCGAACTCAACGTGCTCTCCTGGCCAAAAGGTGAAGCAAGGGCATATCTGGAAGATGATTTTTCAAGCCATCGCTTGCTTTTTGACTGCGATGGTTTTGTTGGGGCTCCCATTTCGTTTGTTTCTTCCAAGGCACCTGAATCTCCTGAGGCAACCCAACTCACAGGCGAGGTCGAAAGTGAGACAGCAGGCGCTTCAAAAGCGGAGGTCAACAAAGATGAAGTCATTGGGCTCACCAGTTGGATGCATCCTGGTGGACTGGAGCGAGGAATCACTCAAGTGGCCGGAGATCCGGGCGTAGAAGGAACGATTCCCCATTGGATTAAGGCAACTGTTCAGTCTCCACCGACCTATTCACTACCCCCCTTAAACACAGAATTCAGTTGTCAGGGAAAGAAAGTGGTTTCAAGCATTGGCCATTTCACGATTTCCTTTGATTCTCTCAAGGTTTTGATTGAAGGAGACTTGATCAATCGGGCGGAGGTTTCCTTTGAAATGGATCTCGAAGTCCGTGCTCCACCGGAAAATTTGGTGGTGGCGGCGTCACCACCATTGATCGCTGTGGGCTCCAGCCAGGTAGAAAAAAAGACCTACACTCTCGTGCGAGACGTGAGGCAACCGAGCTTGATTCAATACACTTCGACAGACAGGATCCAGTTTGGCGAGGAACAGTTGAAGCTGACTTTTGTTTCGACAGATCGCAAGCAAGGTTTGATCATCATCACGGCTGAAAACAAAGAAACGAAAAAAGAGCGCACGCTCAACATCTTCATTGAACGGTTTTCAGCAGGTCAGCTGGAACCCAGTTGCAACCGAATCGGTCTTGCAAAACCAACAAACTAGGCTCCGTCAGATAGAGTCTAAGAGACCACTAACTGCTAGAGGGTGAGGGTGAAGTCGTTCACCAACACTCCCGGAACGCTGCAACCTCCAAGCTGTCGGCCACCATAGCTGCTCACATTGGGAATGTGTTCCGTGGCTGATGTGCAACTTTCCAGCTTGTGACCAAAGAGATCAAACAGACTTTCGTCGAAACGCATATCGGAAATGGGTGCCACAAACTCTCCATTTTCAACCCACATGCAGGCGTAGCGTGTCATACCTGTCACGCGTGCGCCCTGAACGTCACTCCAGTTGAGATAATGCAAATTGGAAATGTAAACACCTGTGCCCAGGGCTTTCAATGCATCTTGGGCTACCAGCTTCCCTGCCCCCATATGCGCTGCCCGGAGACCTTCTCCATGTGTGGCTCCGTTTGAAACAAGGTTGTGTTCTTTGGCGGTTCGGGGGCTGATGAGGGTGTGTTGGGGTTGCCCTTGAGCAATGATGGAAAGTTGCTCTGGCGCGAGTTCACCGCTCTCGTTGAAGCGAGGAACAAGCCCTGCACTGAAGTCTTCAACCAGTGAAAACTTGTCGGACAGGCTCTTTTTGCGGTTGAACAGGCTGAGGAGAGCACTTTCCCCTTGGCGAATGGCGGCCTCACTTACACCCCGATAGGAAAACATGCCAATCATATCCGCGGTTGCAGCGGGTTCCATATAGGTCCGGTAGTGTCCTGGTTTGAGCCTGATGGCCTCCCGATTGAGTTGGCCCAGAACCTCTCTGTGAAGGTTCATTTTGGCTGAAACCTCCTCAGGGCGCCACTCTTTACCAGCAAAGGTGCCTTTTACGGCTTTGCCGTTGCTGGGGTGAAAGATCGAATAGTCTGTGGCAAAACCATCTGTCTCAAACCAATGCCTGAGACCTGTTGAGTTTGCGACACCGCGATAGGATGTTCCTGATTGCTGAATGCCCACAACGTCCAGCTCAGCATGTGTGCGGAGCACACTGTCCACAAACTCTTCCTGTGTGGGCAAACGACCTTCAAACTTTTCGTGGCTCGATTCTCCCTTTTCTGGGAGCACAGCGTAAGGATCTTCAGGCAGTTGGGCTGCCAAAGATCGCAGTCTAGTCAGGAGTTTCTCGAGGTCTTGAGACTGAGCAGGAAGGTCGTGGAGCTCCACTGCCGCTGTGGCACTGCGCTTGTCTTTAATGAACTCAAGGCTCAGACAGGCATCTTGAACATGAGTGGCCTGCCGAATCTGCGCTTTGTTGAAGCGGAGATAGTCAACTTCTTCTCCAGTGAGATTGACCGTGAGGTGTTCTTCGGGTTTGAGTTGATTGAAAAGGAGTTCGCAGCTTTTTTCAAACTTATCGTGGGTGGTGGGGAGAGACCCTGTCATGACTGTGTTCCTCCGAAGACTTCGATGTCTTTAAATGCGCACACGGGTGAAGCATGGCCTACGCGCACAGATTGATTGGGTTCACCTTTGCCGCAGTAGGGTGTGCCATACACGGCGAAGGTGTCTGCTGTGCCCACGTGGGTGAGGTTTTTCCAAAACGACTGGGTCACACCCCGGTAGTTGGGGTTGCGGAGAGTCTCTGTGAGTTCGCCATTTTTGATCCGTTTTCCAAACTCGCAGCCAAACTGAAATTTGTTTCGGTAGTCGTCGATGGACCAGCTACGGTTTGATTCCACGTAAATTCCATCTTCAATAGAAGAAATGATGTCCTGAAATGAAGAGTTTCCTGGCTCAACATTTATGTTCGCCATGCGGTCAATTGGGGGGCGATTCCAGGCGGAGGAGCGTTGGTTGGCCACTCCGGGCAAGCCCAATCGAGATTGGCTCTCAAGGCCTCCCAGGCCCCTGAGAAGCTTTCCATTCTGAATGAGATACTCCTTTTTGGCCGTGTCTCCGACTTCATCGAATCCGTAGGAGGCGAACTCCTCTGGAACAGTGGGGTCGAAGGTGACGTTCAGCAGCGGGGATCCATACTGCAAGGCTCCGAAATCTTCCGGTTTAACAAAACTCCACCCGGCGTAGTTGCGTTCATCTCCAAGAATTCGATCCAGTTCAAGTGGGTGGCCAATGCTTTCGTGGATTTGCAGCATCATCTGATCGGCTGCCACAACCAAAGGGAGTGTTTCAGTGGGGCACTCTTTCGCCCAAAGCAACTCAAGAGCCTGCTCACCGACCCGCTCAGCTGCCTGAAGGAAAAAGTTGCGGTCAAGGAGCTCAGCCCCACCTTGTTTAGAAAACCCCCTCAAACCTCCCAGTGTGCGCTTTTGAATCACGCCTCCATCTTGTGCCACAGCCTCAATGTCTCCGGTACAGAGGGAGATTTTTTGAAAGGTGTGAGCTCCGCTTGTGGAGACGATCTCTGTCGTTCGGGTGCCATAAGAAGCCATTGCAACCGACTTCACGACCTTCTCAGAACGGCGCGCTGTTGCTGAAGCCTCGGTGAGGATCTCTGCAATGTCGGCCATGTTGACCGTTTCAAAAGGCTTCTGCTGGTGCCCGAGATACTCACCCTTTGCGTCGGGCCGTACTTTTTCTCGCTCCAATCGTGCAACAGGTAGAGACGCTGTGAGTTGAGCGTTGCGGGTGGCCCGATCGAGAGCCTGCTGGAGCGCAGCAGTCTGACTTCGTGAGGTCGCTGCATAGCCCAGCGCACCATCTACAAATGCTTCAATGAAATACCCTGTGCTGTCATCAATGTGGTTTGCTTCAGGGTGGCCATTTCGCACAACCTGTGTGGTCATCACCTCGCTCATTTTCCGAATGCTGAACCACTGTGCATTTGGGTTTTTCAGGCTGCCCAAAATGGTCTTGAGCTCTTGTGTCATCTTATCTCCCCTGACTGGGCCGCTCACCGGGCCCGCATAAATCCGAGCTGCCGGAGCGGCAGTGCACCGACCCGTCCTTGCTTGTCACAAAGAAAGAGGCCTAAGGCTATCACAAGAACGCGCAAATATTGAGACTCTGTGATCTGAAAAAAGGGGGGCCTACTTTTGGTTCCGGCCCGATTGAAACACATCGAAGAGAGGCATGTCGGGAGAAAGAACCATCTGGCTCTGGTTGCTGAGGCCCGAGCGGTAGATTTCAAGCTTTCGGCTGAAACGGTAGAAACCGGGATCCGCTTCCACGGCCTGAGCATAGATTTTTGTGGCCTGAGCGTCAGCCTTTCCAATGATTTCTTGAGTTTTTCGGAATGCCTCAGATTCGATTTGTTGCAGCTCTTCTGAGACTTTACCCTCGATTCGTTTTTGCTCTCCCTTACCTATCGAGCGAATTTTTTCTGCAACTCTCTGCCTTTCAGAGATCATTCGTTGGTAAACTTTCTCCTGAACACTTTGCTCGTACATGATGCTTCTGAGCTGCACGTCGATAAGTTCAATACCAAAAGGTATGAGTCCAGAAGAGGCGCGTTCAACAATCAGCTCTGAAAGTTTTTCGCGACCAATCTCGATGGATTCGATCTCTCCCGTGATTTCTTCTTGCTCGCTGCTCACCGTTTGACTCACGTCTGGGTTTTCAGCCGCTCGAGCCTGTGCTTCTCGACGTTCATTGAGAACGTCAAAAATCGCGTTGCTGTTTCTCACAGCCTCAACCAGGTTATGGCTTGAAATGATGTCTCGGGTGGTGGCGTCAAGAATAGCGTCGAGACGTGACTTGGCGCCTCTTTCATTTTG
>JANQPW010000706.1 GCA_028285285.1 Silvanigrellales bacterium | reverse complement strand
TCCTCAAAAGGGATTTGCTCCGCAATGTGCCAGGAAGCTCAGACTTTTTTCGGAGGTGTGCGAAAAGTGGTCAGAACTGTTCGCTTTCTGAAGGGTGCTCAGGTGGGTGAGAGACTCCTCAGCACCAATTGAGAGGGCCAGTTTTGACTCTGCCCTTCCTAAATGTTTATATAAACATCATTATTAATTTATATAAATATCTTCCCGTCTTTCAAAAAAAGACAAAAAATTCATATATTTATATAAAGGTATAAAGAAAAATCGTCGGGCAACCCGCCGCTCGAAGGAGTGTCTATTTCCATGAAGACGGCAAAAAAAGTTTATATAAACAAGAGAGTGATTTAATATAAACTCTGATGTGCCGATAGCAGAACACTTCGAATGGTGGGGAAAGACGGCGTGAAGGCAGATGACGGAAAAGCCCGGCACTCAAAAAGAACACCCTCGGATGCCATACGCAAGCACCTTCTTGAATCTGTCGCAAAACACTCCCATGATTTGGTTAGCTTCACTTCGGCCCACTTTCGGATCTCGGCACCAGCGGTGCATCGTCACCTGAAGAAACTGATCGCAGAGGGATTGATCCAAAAGGAAGGAGTTACCCGACACACACGATATTTTGCAACTCAGAGGCGTTCGTCGTGGCACTTTGACCTCAATCAAGTTTCCGGTGAAGAAGAGGTTTGGGAAACCAAGCTCGCACCAATCCTCTCAAGGGAGCTTTCGAACATTCAAGATATCTTCCAATACTCCTTCACCGAGATGTTCAACAACGTTTTGGACCATTCTCAGGCCCAAAGTGCGCGTTTGACTCTCGAACGAAAGAAGGAGCACATTCAGATCACGATCTCAGACGACGGAGTTGGAGTCTTTCACAAGATCAAAGAGCACTTTTCGCTCAACGACTTTCGAGAGAGTGTTCTAGCCCTAAGCAAAGGCAAAACCACCACTGATCCTCAGCGACACTCAGGAGAAGGAATATTTTTCGCTTCCAGAGTGGTTGACATTTTTCAGGTCAAGGCAAACGGGCTGGTGTTCTGCAGATCGGAGCTTGAAGACGAATGGTATCTTCAGAGCGAAAAAAGTGGGAAGGAAATGATCGGAACTGAAGTCACCCTCATCATTGATCGCAAAAGCCAGCGTCGCACGGAGGAGGTGTTCCGCAGGTTCAGCGATCCACAGACCCTTCAATTTGAGAAAACGGAAGTTCCTGCCAAACTTTGTCAGCTGGAGGCAAAGCGTTACATTTCTCGCTCCGAGGCGAAAAGGCTGCTCACCGGTCTTTCAGAATTCAAGCACATCGTCTTTGACTTTCGGCGGGTAGAAGCCGTAGGCCAGGGCTTCGTTGATGAAGTGTTTCGGGTGTTTGCTAACAAACACCCGGAAATTGTGTTGACGCACCGCAACGCCAATGAAGACGTTGAATTTATGATCAAAAGAGGCTTACAAGTATAGGAACTCGCCGCCGTCACCTGCTCCAGGCACACAAATGCTTTTAGCGTTACTTAATGGAACACAGACGAATGTTCCCTTAAAAACGGAGTCAGAACTGTTTTGATTCGGTATGGAAAGGACCCCACATGCTTCAACACTCATCAAGCCTTGCACTCGTTGGCGCTCTCGCTATTGCCTCCGCATGCTCCAGCAAGAGTTCCAATAAAAAAGACGAAACAAGCGAAAAGAGCACAAGGGTTTCTGCCTGGACCGAAGCACAGCGAATCCAGATCGTGAGTTTGATCGCCACAGAGTCTGCTAAAGGCCTTTCAGGAGATCAGGCAAACTCTTATGCGAACTGTGTTCAGGCCAAAATAGAAGAGAAAATGACATTTGGCGAGTACATTGCAGCGAACAACGACGTGTTGGCTGAAGCTGACTACGACTTTTGCTTACAAGAAGCCACCTCAACTCAAGAAACAAATCCAGGTGAGGACGGTTCATCTGCTCCTAACGGGACGGTGGCCGTCGGATCTGGCAGCGGAAGTGGAAACACCGACGGGGGCGAAAGTGAAAACACCGACCCAACAAACGCAGACGAGACTCAGCCTTGGACAACTGCGCAGAAGGAAGAGGTGATCGAAGCTTATGGAAAGGATCCTTTTGTGAAGTTCACCGGCGCAGATCCTCGGCAAGCCGGGGAATGCCTACTTGAAAAACTGATGGCCATCACCGACTACGCAGGTTGGAAGGCATCAGCCGTTGAACCTCTGGGCAACGCCGACTTCGTGGAATGCACACAGCTTCGATGACGTGAAACGTCCATCAGGAACATGAAGGCACTGTCGTTCGGCAGTGCCTATTTTTTTCTCGCAATCTTGTGGGTTGCCCCCTGTCGCAGGGGCATGATCACGATGTCGTCAATGTTCACATGAGCAGGCTGTTGGAGCACGTGCACCACCTGATTGGCGATGTCAGCCGCCTGCAAAGCCTCAACACCTTCATAAACCTGAGCTGCCCGAGTCTCGTCTCCGCGAAAGCGAACTTGGCTAAACTCGGTTTCCACAAGACCAGGCGAAATGAGCGAGGCTCTGATGTTTTGCCCGCAAGTTTCTTGGCGCAGAGACTGAAAAAAAGCACGGAGAGCGTGCTTCGAGGCACAATAAACACTTCCATTTTCATAGGCAAAGTGACCCGCAATGCTTCCCAGACCCAAGATGTGGCCTCCGCCCTTTTGAATCATTCCTGGCAACACAGCCTGAATGAGCTCAATAGTCGTGAGAAGATTGGTTTCAAACATCTCACGCCAATCTTCTGGATTGGCCTGACTCACCGGATCCACTCCTCGAGCCAAGCCAGCATTGCACAGCAACACATCAACTTCTAAGAGACCCTCTTGGCGCAAGTGTGGCAAAAAATCTGCGGCAGTGCAGTCATGCACAAGTGGCCGAAAGCTTCCTCTCAACTGGTTTTTTTCGGCAACGCTCTGTATCTGACGCAAGCGTTCTTCACGCCGCGCGACACCCACAACCTCACAGCCTTCCTTCAAAAGCTGCAAGGTAATGGCAAGCCCAATGCCCGCACTGCAACCTGTGAGGAGCACTCTTTTGCCGGCAAGAGGTTCAAGTTGGTGACCGAGCATCATCTGAGCCTGTTGTTCAAAATCCATCATGTGGTTCCGCTCCCCCTTTCAGATCGCAATGAGCACAAAGCAACGGCGCTCTCGAACTGCAAGGTTATGGCACAAACAGCAACCCATCTCCAAGTTTTCCATGTTAGTATTCCAGCTTCCGATCTCTGGAAGTGGCTCAGAGCCGCTAGCGAGGCTTATGCATGACACATCACCTTCCGCACACAATGGTGCTCGCGGCATCGCAGATGCAATCCCTTGAGGAGCAAAGCTACCACAATGGTCTTTCTCCAGCTGCACTCATGGAACAGGCCATTCAACTCATGTGCGCTCACATCTGTGCGCATTACCCGCAGACCACCCACCGCAATGTTGTGGTGCTCTGTGGTGGAGGAGGAAATGGTGCAGATGGATTTGGAATTGCCCGTTCCCTAAAGCTCAGAGGTTACAAGTCTTATGCGGCTCGTTGTGGCCAAAAAGAGCGAGCTGTTGCCCTCAACGAAGAACAAGAAACCTATGCCGTGGCTTGTGGGGTCGGCGTGCTCCCCGAGCAAACTCGCATTGAACAGCTTCAAGACCTCTGCTCACAGGCCGATCTCATCGTCGATGCACTCACGGGTTTTGGCTTTCAAGGTGATCTCCGCGGCCAAACGGCAGAATGGATCCGCAATCTCAGAGAAATCATCGCTCCCATTGTGGCAGTGGATCTTCCCTCAGGGCTCACTGCAAACGGAACGACTGACCCCAACTCAGCCGAGGCTCTTCCCTGTAAGGAAACTCTTTGCCTGGGTCACCTCAAGCCGGTTCTTTGTGACGACCGTTTTCTGAGATTTGTTGGTCAGGTCACGGTTCTTCCACTTGACACCCTACCTCCCTCAGACGAACAGGTCGCTGCAGCCACATTGTCAACAAGTCAGGTTTTGCGAGAACTGCACGATTGCCTCAGCAAATTGCCGCGTGCGGCGC
>JANQPW010000705.1 GCA_028285285.1 Silvanigrellales bacterium | reverse complement strand
TCCTCAAAAGGGATTTGCTCCGCAATGTGCCAGGAAGCTCAGACTTTTTTCGGAGGTGTGCGAAAAGTGGTCAGAACTGTTCGCTTTCTGAAGGGTGCTGAGGTGGGTGAGAGACACCTCAGCACCAATTGAGAGGGCCAGTTTTAGCGGTTTTCGCAGTACACATCTTCCAGAGCTTCCAACTCTTCGGCTTTCGCTTCGATCCACCCGGATGTGCCTTCGGAGCCCCCTGAGAGGATATCAACCTCATACCGACCCCCTCGTGCGGCTGGCTTTCCTTTTTCGCCGTGAATCTTCACGATGATGCGAGCGGAGTTGTTGCCCACCTGATAGTCTCGAGCTTCTTTCCCCACCGAGCGGAGGTAAATCGTAGAGCTTCCCTTGAACACATAGCAGCCGGGCCCGGCAAGACCACTCATGCTCACTTTTGTTGTTGCAGCGTGTTTCATGGTGTCATTCATTTTAAAGTTCTTTTCAGCACAAATGACAGTCTCTGTGTAGTCTTCGACCTTCTGTTCTGGGTCTGACTCGCCTTTTGACGACCTGTTGATCACAAAAGGAAATTCTTCGGGACAGTTCAGCAAAGTTTTAGGAAGTTTGGCTATGTTTCGGTTGTCGATGGTCACTGAAAGTGTGTAATGGGGAGGGAGATCCGTTTTGCTGAGCTGTGCGGTGCGCGAGCTGGCCAAGCTCTCATTTCCTGGATCTCCAGCGGTCTCAGCACACCCCATGACTGCTCCTAAGCCCAAGGCACAGGCCATGCTGCCGAACAAAAGTTGGTTTGAGAAGAACGGCATAAAATGTTCCCTTTGCTAGACTTTAAGTTTCTTTACATCTGAATATCGGAGGCTTTTTTTGCAGCATTAGGAAAGTTAAGGCTTTTTTTCAAAAAGGCTATCGCCAAAACTATCTCCTAAAACAGATCGTTATGGCAAAGAAGGCTAAAAAATTGAGGAAGTAAGTAACGAAACAGTTCAACGATCGGCAGCCACGAGCTCATTGGCCACATCAATGGCCTTTTTCAAATCAGGTAAAGTGAGAATTTCAGGAACAATCTGCAGATGGCGCACTTTGTTTTGTTGGTCAACCACCACCAGGGCGCGCGCAAGAACTCCTTTGGAACTGACTCTGAGGCCCCAGGTCTGGCCCAGCTCGTGATCGCGAAAATCAGAAAAGTAACTAATGTTCTCAAGCTTTGATGACTCCCGAAAGCGACGGATGGCGTAGGGCAGGTCGCTGCTCACGGTAATGCGCTCCACTCGAGGGTCAATGCCTTTGGCTTCAGACAAGGCATGTGTTTGAACATCGCAGACTGGGGTATCGAGCGAAGGAAGCGTGCTGATGATCTTCACTCCTTCTCGACCGGGAAGGGGAGTGCTTTTCATCTTAAGATTCACAACTGAAACCGTGGGCAGTGTTTCTCCAACTTTAAGGCGACCCTCTCCCTCAAGAGTGGTGGTTTGGCCCACCCAAGAGATGCTTCCGCCGACTTGGGTACTGGCCTGGGAAACTTCGAACTGCGGTGATGGGGTCGTGCAAGCCGCAAATGACCCGAAGAGCAAGGGAACGAGCCTACCAAGGGTCGTTGTGAGTGAACGTGAATGATGCGGTTCCATAGAAATCTCCTCGTGTGTTTTGAAGTGTTGAACATCCGCAAAGTGTTTCGCTCTTTGAGCGTGTTCCCTGGTTTAGCCGATGGAGCGCATGGGTGCCAGTGCAATGCGTGCAACTTGGCCTGCAGGCTTTGCAAGTGTGTTCATGCGCCCGAAGCTCCTTCTGCACTCTGTGCCATTTGCCGTTGTGCGAGCTGCACCCAATCTTTGGTGTCGCTCACGCAGGCAAATTCATCACTCAAGCTGGCGAGGTGCACGTGGTGCACTTCTTCAGCCGTGATCTTTCTCTTGGACAACGAGCAGTTTCGATCAAATGTTGCTGTGGCGTCTTCCAGCACGGTGACATGAAACCCCCAATCGCTGGCTTCTCGCACAGACGTGGATACGCAGTGGTCGGTACACAACCCCACAATGCAAAGATGCGAGATGCGTTGGCGGATCAGTTCTCCCAGAAGTGGGGTTCCGCCAAATGCGCTGTGTACGGACTTGTTGAAGCTCAATTCACTGGCGAGAGGGCGGGCAAAGTTCGCGAAGTCATGCCCCTGTTTTTCGGCGTGCAGCGGAGAATGGGGGTTGGAGCTAGCGTGTTTCACATGAAGCAACGGAAGGCCAAGGGCTCGCACCTGTGTGAACAGCCAGGTGATGTTGCTTTCAAACTCGGGGTTGTTTCGCTTTCCCCAGAAAGGTTCGGCAAAGCCCTTTTGAATGTCAATGGCCAGCACAGCTTGTCTTGAGAATGTTTGAGCAATTGTCATGGTATGTCTCCTCGCAGTGGTGCAGACAGCAATATCTGGCACGGTGCGAAAGAGCTACTGCAAGTTTCACAATGGCCTTTGTGTCCAGCGCAAAAAAGCCTTCTTTGCCAGAAGCGGAAACAACCCCAGCAGCACGAAGGAGAGGATCAGCGTGGGAGAAAGAATGCCCTGCAGCGACTCAAGCTGGCCCAGCTGAGTTCCGGCATTCACGTACACGAGAGTTCCTGGGAGCATCCCCACCTGGCTCACAAAGAAAAAAGTTCTCACACGGAGAGGTGTGAGGCCCATAACCAGATTGACCACAAAGAAGGGAACGGCTGGAATGAGCCGTAGTGAGAAAAGGTAGGTCGCTCCGTCTTTTTTCATTCCGGCATTGACCGACTCGAGTTGTTTGCCGAATCTGTTTTGGATAGCGTCTCGAAACAAGAAGCGGGCACTCAAAAAGGCCAAGGTAGCACCGGTGGTGCTCGCAAACGACACCACAAGGGTTCCCACTGTAAGGCCAAAAAGCGCACCCCCGAGCAGCGTGAGTAGGGTGGCTCCCCCGGGCACAGAAAGGGCAGAAGTGAGCACATAAATCGCAAAATAGAGAGACAGCGCCAGGGCTGGACGCGCCATGTAGAACTCATTGAAACTCTCCTGTTGTGCTTTGATTTGGGAGAGGTTGAGGTGTGATCCGAGGTCGAAGGTGAAAAAACAGATCACAGACCCCAGAAGCAAGGCGAGAAGCGCGATTCGTGCAATGCTTTTCTTCAATGAAACTCCGTTCCAAATTCAGATGAATCAAGGTGTGTTCGGCCTGGTGATTTTTCGGTCTGAGTCGCCGATCATCCCAACGAGCTTCTCAAGATTTTCTCGGTACTTTACGAGTCGGGCTCGCCGCTCCGGAGAAGCTGCTTTCTTGTGCAGATTCTGAGAAAGAAGAGCGTTCGTTGGCATCGCCGTGATCTTTCCCAGATCAATCGTAGAGGCCTCAGATGCGAGCAGTGTGCGCAAGACCGTGACAAATCGAGAACACGCCGAATGATAGAGGTCTGTGTGGTTCCCGATGGCCACAAAGGCTCCGTGGGCATAGCTTTGAATGTTTTTAAGGCACTGGGGCAGAGGCACAGCCGCAGAGGTCGTGATTTCATTGGCACCAAAAAGCGCTGTGACTTTGAGAAGTGTTCCTGGAAAGGAATGTGGGGGTATTTTCAGCTGAAGGAGGCCGATG
>JANQPW010000703.1 GCA_028285285.1 Silvanigrellales bacterium | reverse complement strand
GTGTGGCTTCTCCTGCTCCAATTGTATGGTCAGCATGTCCGCAATGAAATTATTGGAGAAGCGCAGCAGACCGACCAAGTGGTTCTCCACCGGCTCGCCTTCAACTTGAGCGATCAGTCGACTTTTGCCTTCGCTCCGTGGTGCGGATCGGAAAACATTTTTCCCGGCCACACTCACACCAGCCCGCTTTAAAAAAGCGCGCAAAACCTCTGCTGAGTATTTCTCGGCTTGAGAAACCGAACGATAAACCGTGCGAGGAGCCGCCGAAAGAGAAATCTGGCCTGTTGCTGTCATCAGATCAATTCCCTCCGCAGAGCTTCGTGACACTTGAACGCGTGTTGTTTTGCCAGCGGCAACAGTCTTCACGCGGTTCACCAAGCGCACCGAGTCTAGGTCATAGGGCTCGAGAGCCACCGCAGCGGGAGCACCCACAGCTTCTCCAGGTGCCACAAAAACTCCCAAAACACTGTAGTTGAGAGCCAGGTCGGAGAGAGGGCTGTCGTAGGCATTTGCAGAGTTCTGTTTTCCTGCAGCACGATTGACATCGAGAGCTATATCTCCAAAGAGTCCGGTTTCCAGCACGAGATTTCCGGAGACCTTTTCCACACCACGACGACTCACCTCTGTGCTCAGCCGCCAAAGGTGCTCGTTTGTGAGGGCAGGATCGCCCGCGCCCCGAAACACAAGGTCTCCCTCAAGAGTTCCTTTGCGAAGCGGTGCCGAACTCACAAAGCGGCTTGAAAAGCTGTGATCAGGCCCAAAGGTCTCGAGTGCCGCCACAGCAAGAAGCGCTTTGGTCACAGAAGCCGGAGTGAGGTGGCTCGAGGAGTTCAAGGTCGCCAGAACATCACCGTTGTCGAGAGCCTTCACCAACGCACTCACACGCGCACCTTGTTTCTCCAACTTCCTCAAAGAGGCCAGAGTCTGAGCGGCCTTGCCCTGGGCAGAAGCGAAAAGGCTCAGGCCAATCGTTAACCCAAGAAAGAATGACGTGGATCGAAAAAAACGGAGCATCCGAGGGCCTTCCCAATTAATGGTGTTGCGTCATGATGTGCGGTGCAGGGTGTGCGGTTGCAATCTCACCACTGAATCAGCATAACAGGAGGTCTGTTGAAACCGTTAACAGGAGTCGTTGCATGGAAGAGATTGTCATCGTGGGCTCCGGCCCTGCCGGCCTCACAGCCGCCATTTACACCGCTCGCGCTGCCCTCAAGCCGCTTTTGATCTCCGGAATGCAGCCAGGGGGCCAGCTCACAACCACGAGCATCGTGGAGAACTACCCTGGATTTTCCGAAGGAGTTGACGGCAACAAGCTCATGCAAGAAATGCGCCTTCAGGCTGAGAAAATGGGCTGTCGCTTTCAAAATGGCGAAGTCAGAAAAGCAGAGCGCTTGCCTGACAAAACGGGAATACGGCTGAGCATCGGCGAAAACAGCATCGACACAAAAGCCCTCATTGTGGCGACGGGAGCCAGCGCACTCACCCTTGACCTTCCGCAAAAAGACAAGCTCATGGGCTATGGTCTCTCGACCTGTGCCACCTGTGATGGATTCTTTTACCGCGGCAAGCCTGTTGCCGTGGTGGGTGGTGGAGACAGTGCCATGGAAGAAGCGTCTTATTTGGCCAAGTTGGCCAGTGAGGTCACTTTGATCCACCGCCGCGACGCGTTCCGCGCCAGCAAGACCATGCAAGATCGGGTGCTGAAAAATGAGAAGGTGAAGGTGATCTGGAACACCGAGGTGGTGGACACCACAGCCAATGAGCAGGGCCTCACGGGCTTGATCTTAAAAAACAAGCCAACGGGGGAGTCTTCAGAAATCAAAGTTGACGGACTCTTCATGGCCATTGGTCACCACCCCAACACAGAGTTTGTGAGAGATCTGGTGACCACCGACGACAAGGGCTACATTCTCCCCACCCAGGGCACTCAAACCAATGTGCCCGGGGTGTTTGCAGCGGGTGATGTGGAAGACCAAGACTTTCGTCAGGCTATCACAGCCGCAGGGAGAGGGTGTCAGGCAGCCCTTGAAGCCGAGAGGTATTTGGAAAACCTCCACTGAGGTCTCTTGCTGATGGGTCAGGGGTGCCAGGGTTTGCCTGTGAAGAGATCGTAGCAAACCACTTCTTCGTCGGAGAGCACCGGCCCGTGGGCAGGATGAACACAAACCAGAATGTGACGCTGGGCGGCGTCGGGATGCTTCGTAGCCAGAACGGGTCCCCGAGACAAAAAACTGCGCTTTTGCCTCTGAATTTGACGACTTCGCAAGACTCGAACAACCCAATCTCGGAATTGATCTTCCTGCCGCCAGTCCACACGCTTCACCTCCACAAAGAGAAGCTCTGGGGCCACACCACGCCGCAAGAAGAGGCGATCACACTCCACGCCACCAATGCGTTCATTGCTAGCAAGAGTTGAAAAGCCGCCGCGATGCAGCAACCATTGCGTCACACTCACTTCGGTTTGTTCACCTTTTCGGCGTGCGCTCATCAAACCCGGCCGCATCTGAGACTCACCTCATCTCTACTGGGGGCTCTGTTTGAACATGTGTGGAAAAGATGTGGAAAACTCGAGCTGCGCAAAAAAGAAGCGACTCCCCCCTTTTGCACATCTCTTAAAAAAACAGCTATTTAGGATCTTGAAAAAACTCAAGCGGTTCCAAAAAGTTCTTGTGGAAAACCCCAAAATCAAATAATGAAACCGCCAGACTAGATCGATGAAATTTGGCTGTCAAGCTGACCAAGTGACATCTCTCTAAAGCCCTTAAAAAATTACTAAAGAGAAAGAAAATGGCCTCGTTCCCCATTGCCTCCCCTATCCACTCCCCTTCCCAGCTGAGTTCGGAACTCCAACGCTTTGTCCATGAAAAGTTGGAAGCTCTCCTCACTTCTTTGAAGAACTCCCCCGAGAACTCCCTGCACCCACGGCTGCGCATCAGAGATTGGTCGTTGGTGTTGCGCGAACACCAACCCTTCTGTGAGGTCTTTCTCGACAAGGGACACAGTTGGCTGCAGTATGATGATTTTGCCAGCCACCCCGCCCACGCGGAAAACTGCGAAATCGTCACCATTGATGAGTGTCTCGTCTTCCACCGGGCTCTTGCTCAGGCACAAGATCTGATGGATCTGTTTGCAGACTCTGTGGGGTTTGAGGTGGGTTCGGCCGGAGAGGAGCCCCCCCTCCGCACACGTGAAGACTTTGAGCACGCAAAGGGCCTGATGGTTCGGATCCAAACGTGGACAAAGTCAAAAAAGAAAGATAAGCACAAAGGGCGCTTGATCGATGTGCTGGAAGACCCCCAAGGGGCCCCAGTTGCGGTGATTGAAAGTGGAGGGAACCCAGTTCAGGTTGAACTTGCAGACCTCCGCCGAGCGTCCCTTCTCTTGTTTCACCCTGAGAACTTTTCAACTCTTTGAAAAGTCTTGGCTTTCATTTTTAATGACTGGGAAAACAAGCGGTGCTGGGCTCAGCACCGGGGGCTGTGAGTATCTCTTTTTGCTGAGGCAAAAAGGGAGAAAGCATTTTGAGGTTTGCCCCTAGGAAGAGGCGGAAAGGCGCAGTACACTTGTTGGCAATGTTACAGAGGGGATGTCATGCAACTTGATCTCAAACGGGTGATCGAAGCCGTTGGCAAAGAAAAGAATGTGGACCGTGAACTGCTCGTGGAAGCCCTCACGGAAGCCATCCTCACGGCGGCAAAGAAGTTCTACGGTGAGTGCCTTTTTGAAGCGAAGTACAACGAAGAGCTCGAAGAAGTTGAACTGTGGCGTTACCGAGTCGTGACTTCCGACGAAGAGTTTCAAGACGAACTGAAAGAAATTTCGCAGTCGGAAGCACAAAAGATGGACCCGACGCTGCAACTCGGGGATGAGATCGGCGAGGCTCTGCCCACAGAGCAGCTGGGACGCATTGCTGCGCAAGCGGCCAAACAGGTCATTGTTCAAAAAATGCAGGAAGCCGAGAAAGACAAGATCGTTGCCGACTTCAAAGACCGCAAGGGTCAACTCCTCACGGGCTTTGTTCGCCGCTTCGACAAATCCGACGTGATCGTAGACTTGGGTTCCTGTGAAGGCATCCTTCCCAATCGGGAACAAATCCCGACTGAAAAGTTCAAAATCAAAGACAAAGTCACCTGTCTTTTGCTTGATGTGAGACGCTCTTCTCGCGGCCCTCAACTGGTGCTCTCCCGAGCCCACCCAGAGGTCCTCATCCGCCTGTTTGAGCAAGAGGTTTCAGAGATTGCTGAAGGAATTGTGGTCGTGCAGAGTGCGGCTCGTGACCCAGGAAGTCGCTCCAAGATCGCTGTGTTCAGTAATG
>JANQPW010000695.1 GCA_028285285.1 Silvanigrellales bacterium | reverse complement strand
TGCTTCTACTATTTCCTGGTTTTCATGGTTTGACATCGATGCAAAATGGAGACTGTTTTCTTTCATGACAAGTCTGCGCTCAGAGGTCAACTCACCTGTGGTGGAAAAGACCTTTATCTCCACTGTGGTTTTTCTGGTCTCTACTGAGACGTGTTTTGAGAGTCTGGCAACTTTCTTGTCATCAGCAAACATCTCGCCCGAAAAAGACTTTGCTTCCGCAAAGAACGGTTGGTTCAACGCAATAAGTGATAGAAGCAGAGCAACGATTCTCAAAAAATCTCCTTACCTGTGCCTCGTGTTCTCTTGAAAAAGAGGTGTGTTCGCTTGGTTGAGTTTCTTGGTGCGGACAATCAATTCAGATACGGACAGGTTGAACACGATGCAAAACCAAACTGCAATTTGATATGCAGAGAGTCTATCTCCGGTGAGCGAAGTGAGTGGCATAAGGCTCACGTGTAGAGTTGTGTTGGCAAGTGTCAATCCGTAACTGCGAATCATCCACTGAAGATGAGACTGAAAGTTTCGTCTGCGAGCTTCTAGAAAAGCCGTGCCGGTGCAATAGGCCCAAAGGAAGGCCAGTGCGAAAAAGCCGATCGTTGAAATCAACCCACCCGTGGCAGTGAGCGCGAGTGGTAAGCTTGAGAAAGCGCTGATGGCAACTGCAACAACATAGATTTTGCCAAAATTTCGATGCCAACTCCATTTTTGACGTCGGCGCAGAACAAATGCAGAAATGCCTGCCAATATGGCCACGACCGCAAAAAGGGCATGAACAAACAACAATGAGCGCCAACCTGGCCAAAACTCGAACCCATTTTCAATCTTGTGCCGGGTAAAACGTAAGTCATCGATGCCAACCACAAGTATGCCGCTCAAAGTGTGCAAAACCCAAGCCGCTGACACAATGATCAACAGCACAAACAGCCCGTTTGAGAACCTCGATGACCTCATGTGACCCCACCCTGCAGAACAACCTCAACACATGTCTCGGAGGCTCATTTTAGCGCTTGAGAGAAGCACAATAATAGGACAAACGAACGGCATTTCTGGCCAAATCAGTCAGCCACTCCAAATGAGCGGCGATAGTCGGAAGGAGTGACCCCAACCACACGAAGAAAGCTTCTTCGCATGGAATCCACACTTCCGAAGCCAACTGCCATTGCAATCTCGTGGTAGCTTCTGTCAGTTGACTGTTCCAGTTTTCTTTTTGCGGCTTCTATTCTGAGGGACTCGACATATCGAGCTGGGGTCTTGCCCAAAGTTTTTGGAAACTGTCTGACAAAGTTTCGGACACTCATCTGGCATTTCTCAGCCAGTTGTTCGACTCGCAGGTCACCTTGCAAATTGTTCATCATCCACGGAATCAGGTCGGACATCACGTGTGAGTCTGCCGCTTGGTTCTGAAGAGTTTCACTAAACTGAGACTGGCCACCGGGTCGGCGAAGAAAAACCACCAAATCTCTCGCAATACTCATGGAAACGTCACGACCGTGGTCTTTCTCAACCAAATGCAATAAGAGATCAATTCCAGCTGAACTGCCAGCAGATGTGAAGATGTTCTTGTCTTCCACAAATATCGAGTCTTCTTTGACTGAAACTCTTGGATGAAGTTTCTGTAGATTTTCACAGGCACGCCAATGGGTAGTGCAAGACTTGCCATCAAGCAGTCCGGCATCGGCCAACACAAATGCACCAGTGCAAACGGAAGCGATGCGGCTGCTTTTGTCTGCGATTCTCTTGAAGTGTTTCAGAAATTCTTTGTCACGACAAATACCCGGTGACTCACCACCAGGTACCACGAGGGTATCGACTTTTCCTCGGAAACAAGCGACGTCTTTTTCAACACACACCTCTGGACCACTTCCTGTTTTGACAGACACTGAAGGCACGTTGCTGATGAGTTTCACCTTGTATGCCTTCCGGTGGTTTTTGAACATTCTTTTAATCGTTTGATTTGCAAAGTGAAAAACCTCTAGTGGGATTGCCAGATCAAACAGGTCAACGCTTGGATAGACCAGAACGACCACATGATGTGCTTCATGAAGTGCTGGCCGGCTAGAGTACTGTTTCTTTAAATTATTCAAGTTGTTCCCTCTTAATTTGTGGCCTAAATTGTCGTTGAAATGTCGTTTACGCCAAAATGCTGTTGATAGACACTAACCCTGAAGCCGTCAACAGATATAGAGAGCGAGAAAGATCTGGTTGTATTGAGAAGAGAGGAAAGTGCATATGCTTAAAGGCCTTGTTTTTGGATTGATGTTTTTCCTGTTGTCAAATTTTGCGCTTGCCCAAAGCTATCCGAAGGCTGAATTGGGGAAACTGTTTTTAAAGGCCGATGGCAAGCCAAGAACTGTTGCGGTGCTGGTTGAAGAAGGGGCTGTGATTCACGACTTTATCGCATCGTACTCAATTCTAGATTTCATTTCGAAAGAGGATCTCAAGTTTCATTTTGTTGCTACAAAAAAAGGTCCCCAAACAGACGGTTTGGGCAAAGCTCGGTTTCTGGCAGATACAGAGCTAGATGAAATGCCAGCCCCTGACATCTTGATTGTTGGTGGGTTTACAAACATGGACTTGATGAAGAACCAAAAGGTTTTGAACTGGTTAAAAAAGGCTTATGAGACTTCGGAGTATACCGTAACAATTTGTTCAGGGGGAGTGTTGCTTGCGGCAACTGGAGCAACTGTGGGAAAAAAAGCCGCTGTGGGTCTTTTCAGCAGAAAGTTTTTTGAAAAATTTGGAGGTATTAATGTTGAAGAATCGGTATATGCAGATGGGAAGTACTTTTCCGCAAGTGGTATCAGCGGAGGCACAGAGGTTGCTTTTGAATTGATTGAGCGAATCACTTCTCGGAAAGATATTTCCACAGCCCTCAACGTCATGCTCGAGTTCACTCCTAAACTCAAATATGGGTCTGGTGAATACTCGAAATCAACAAAGGCGACGAGGGATCTGATCAAGAGCATCAACCGGCAGCTCGGATTTCCAGACCAGTAGAAAGTTTGACACTTTGTTTTGAGGGAACCTTTTTGCGCGCTCAAGCGTCTAAAGAGATGTGGGGAAGATTTCCTTCGCCCTTGAAAGGAGTGTGAGATGAAAAAGGTGAGAGCTTTTGTTTTGATACTTGTGCTGTGTCTGCCGTTTAGCGCTTTTGCCGGCGATCGAAGAATGGAGCGGATGCTCCACCGGATGGAGCTGAGCCAAGAGCAAAGAGATCAGATAGAGGAGATCGATGCAGCAGCTCGAGGCACGCAGTTCACCTTGGGCGAAGAGCTTCAGCGGGCCCGTGATGACCTGCATGCCGCTCTTTCCGATCCGGAGGTTGAAGAAGCTAAGCTTCGCGAGCTGCATGCGGTGATCCTCGAAAACAGAACAGCGGCCATGCGTTTGCGTTTTGACAAGATGTTGCAGATTCGCAATGTTTTGAATGACGATCAAAAAAGACAGTTTCAACGGCACATGAGGCGTCACCGGGAGTTTTTGATGGAAAGGTGGCGGGCAAAAGAGAAGAAAATGGGTAAACGAGCCAAGCGTCTGAAGCAGAACAAGGAATAGAGAAGTGCCTGGAGACTTCCCATTGCAAGAGGCAGGGCTCATGAAACCTCTTTCTGGAGCTGAGGCAGATACGGCTGTTCAGCACAAGTTCCGAGAGGCTGATTCCTTTCGAGACTTCTACCGCGCCCATCACGAGCACATCCGACGCGTGTTGTTTCGCCTTGGTGTGGGGCGGGAGCTGAGTGACTTGGATGATGTGGTTCAGGACACCTTTGTGAGCGCCTGGGCCAAGGCTCACACCTTTCACAACCGCTCTCAGCCTCAAACATGGCTTATGAGAATTGCTATCAACAAAGCACGGGATGCCCTGCGGAAGAAAAGACGAAGCCCCCTCTTGCAAGAGCTTGATGATCAGCTTCCGGCACCTTTGCCTCAAGTTTCCGAAGAGCTTGAGAAACGGGATCTGGTGGAAAAGGCTCTCCACGCTCTTTGCATGGACCATCGGGTCGTTGTTGTCTTGTGTCTCATTGAAGAATACTCTCTGGAAGAGGTCTCAAAGATTCTGAACATTCCTTTGGGTACGGTGAAGTCTCGTCTGAGCCGGGCGCGTCAGGCGGTTGTCGGGGAGTTGCGAAAGTTGGGGGTGGAACAATGAGGTCATCTGAAGAACGATCCTTTTCCGGAGAGTCTTTGGAAGTCTTTCTTCGGCGTCATGCGTCGACTCCGCCTGATGCGGCCGATGGCCTCGAAGAAAAGGCTCTTTCCGAGCTGAGCCGTCGGGAGCGACGTCGACGCGCTCGCAGCTCCACTCTGTGGGCTGCTGGTGTGCTGGTGGCCGCTTCTGCTCTGGTGGTTTTCCCGTGGCGGCCGTTGGGGGTGAACACGCCCGAGGATCTTCTGGCTGAGGAGATTCTCATAGACTCTCACTTTTCTTGGGAGCAAACAGACCTGGAATTGGTGGAGGTTTACGGAGTTTGGGATGATTTTGTAGGAGCACTCAACTCACCCTCAAAGCCTGAGATCCCCTGAGCCTCAAGGGTTCAGTCAGTTAGGCGCTCTCGGAGCAGATCCAAAAATGTGCGGTCCTCCGCACACGCCTTCTCCGTCAACTCCAGAGTTTTTCAACATGCCGTGTTCTTTTTTCGATGAACTTCCAGATCCTGTCGCTGATGGTTTCATCTGCCGCCATTCTCCGAAGCACTTCCTGAGCAAGGGGGTATTTTTCTTGCACCGCCTTGATAACGGAGTGCATTTTTCGCACCAACACATCAGGTCGGAGACTCAATTCTTTTTCCAGTGCATTGATCTTCTTTTTTGTGATTCGGTCGCCATAACTTTCCCCACCGACTTCGAAGGCGAACTCCCGATCATACGGGCTGCCATACACGGCTGTCGAAAGAATGTCATAGAATGGTGCCAACCTCACTGCTCCAGCTTCGTAGATCAAACTGAGATTCTTGCAATGTGTGTCGTTGTTTCCTATGAGGATATTGAAACACAGCCAGGTGAGCAATTGATCGAGGTCTGAGATGGGGTGTGAGCTCACCTTTCTGAGGAGGTTGTACACTTCTGCGAAACTTGGTCCCCCGTCTTTTTGGTACTTGTTGCCCAGGGGTGTCCCTGTGGCCTGACAAAAGTCCTCCTGGTGGATTCTGGAAACGCGTTCGCCTTCTGGTCTTCGATCGTATCGTTGCAAAATCAGCACGGGGTGCCTCTGCCCCATAAGCAGCCGCGGTTGGTTCACCTTTAGGCCAACACTTTCCGCCAGAGTCAGGCAGAGAAATTCGTTGAACACGCTCTGTGAAGACTTGGCTCTTATGTTCACTTTAACAAGGTGGGTGGTGGGAGCTCTTCCGATAACGATGAAGATTCTTTTTTCCTTTTCTTCGTAGCGGCAGGTGAACTTGTCTTGCACTCCGGCAATGGAGAAACGAGCATTCAACTCTTCGGTTAGGGACTGGTACACGTCTTTGTCGAGGTCAAGAAGCTCTTCAAGTTGTTGCAGCGGCAGTTCGACAAGTTGAGAGTCATCCACAGACACCTTCGCGTTGTCTCCATCTTCTGTCACTTGAACCAGTTCCAAAGCGCCGGGGAGATCCGAACTCAAACTCCGCAGGAATGCTGAAACAGAGTGTGCAGGAATCTTTTGAGCCCGAGCGTAAACTTCTCTCAGTCGTGCTTCAGGAAAGAGGTTGTCAATGTAGTTCTCGAGCACTGGGTAGCCATGTTTTTTCTGAGAGAGAGGTAGGCTTTGTGAGAGCGGAAAGGCATGCTTTCTGTTGCACCAGTCCTGTTCATACTCGAATGAAAGCCTTGAGGAAGAGTCTGTTTCAAGAGTGCCAATTCTTTCAGAGTCAAAGTTCAAATAGAACTTCATGGCGCGTCTTTCACAACTATTTTGAGGTCGATGTTGAGGAGGCGGCAAAGATTCAAAATAGACGACAATTGGGCATCGACCCGTCCACTCTCAATTTTTGCGATTCCATTGCGATGCATTCCGGAAAAGTCGGCAAGCTGTTGTTGGGAGATCCCTTGCGAGATTCGGCTTTGCCGAATGCAGTTTGCGAGATCTTCGATGTCGGTGAGGAGAATTTCCTGGGTTCCTGTCATTGCTCTGCGCCTGTGGGCTTTCGATCGAGGGTCACACTGCACACTATAATGGGCAGCGTGACGCGGGATCAAGGGCTGAGGAACTCTTTGCACACTGTGGTGGGCTTCCTGACCAGGGATCAGCGGCTTAGAGGAACTTTGCACACCATAATGTGCAAAGTTTCAGTCAGCTGGGAGCACAATGGGTAGGTCAGCGACCTTTTTGGAGTCGGAATACAGCATCAAGGAACCATAAACCGCTGTTTCGGTGGCAGGTGCTCCCGCAAGGGAGAGGGAGGGAAGTCTCCAGTCTCCTGCGCGATTTTGTTCTCTTGACTGAGAAATCACGAATTCTTCGGTCCACTGTGTGCGCACCCAAGCGGAGACTCTCTGCTGTTGGAGACGTTCCCAGTCTCCCACAT
>JANQPW010000693.1 GCA_028285285.1 Silvanigrellales bacterium | reverse complement strand
GGTGGCAATACCTGTGGGGACATTGCGCTTCACTTTCCGCTTTTTCGATCCGACTGCCTTACTCATCTTTCGTACACTCCGTTACGCTACTTTATTTTTTCTTGTTCGCGACGGTCTTTTTAGGGCCTTTTCGCGTGCGGGCATTGGTTTTTGTTCGCTGTCCATTCACGGGCAAACCGCGTCTGTGACGAAGGCCCCGATAGCTTCCCAAATCCATCAAGCGCTTCACATTGGCCATCACAGTTCGGCGGAGATCGCCCTCAACACTGTACTTAGCATCAATCACTTTTCGCAACTGGCCAACTTCATCATCGGACAACTCGTGCGTACGGGTATTGCGAGCAATCCCAACTTCATCGAGGATTTTTTGAGACGTTCGCCTGCCAATGCCGTAAACATAGGTCAAGGAAATCTCAATCTCTTTATTGCGTGGGATGTCAACTCCCGAAATTCGAGCCACCTGTAGTAACCTCCGGTCTTTAGCCCTGTCGCTGTTTGTGCTTTTTCACTTCGCAGATCACACGCACCACTCCTCGGCGCTTGATGACCTTACATTTTTCGCAGATCGGCTTCACACTCGCTCTGACCTTCATGTCTCACTCTCCTCACTTGGAACGGAAAACGATTCGCCCACGTTGCAGATCATAGGGGCTTAGTTCAACTTTGACCTTATCCCCAGGCAGAATGTTGATAAAATTCATTCTCATTTTTCCAGATACATGGGCAAGCACCAAATGGCCGTTTTCCAACTGCACCCGAAACATATTGTTGGGAAGCTTCTCGGAAACAACCCCATCAACTTCGATCCGGTCTTCACGTGACATAGAACTCAATCAACCTCTTCGTAGACGAACTTCGCTAATACAAAAAAAAAATTACTTCAACTCAAAAATCAAAACACTTCACAATTTTCGCACGGATCTGCTCAAACACAGCTCCGGCCTCGGCCAAACCATCCACCTCCTGAAGAAGCTCTCTCTCTCGATAGACATCTAAGAGGGGGGCTGTCTCCTCGTGGTAAACGCTGAAACGATAGCGAACGGCCTTCTCTCCGTCATCATCGCGGCGGTAAAAGGCTCCTTGAGCTCCGCATTTTTCACACTTGCTCCCGGAGTCGGGGGCCGTTTCAAACGAAAAGACGCTCCCACAGCTCTGGCAGCTCCATCGATGTGCAAAGCGTGCTACCAGCTTCTCAACGGGAGCCACCAGGCTAATCGCCAAAGCCACCTTCAAGCCCCGGCGGCTCAAAACCTCATCCAAGCGGCTCACCTGGGAACGAGTGCGAGGCACTCCATCCAAAATGACAAGTTTCTCCGAAAGCTGCCGATCCCGATCAAGGGTGTTCTCCAGACAGCCAAAAAGCTGGTCATCGGAAACCAAATCGCCCTTTGCCATCACACCTTTCACACTCAAGCCCAGCTCAGATCCGCTTTCGATCTCACTTCGCAGCAAGGCTCCAGTAGAAATATGGATGGCATCCAGCTTTTCTCTCAAAAGACCTGCTTGGGTTCCTTTGCCAACCCCTGGAGGCCCCAAAAACACAACGACGCCCTTCATCAGAAACTCCCCCGAGGCTTGGGATCCAAGCCCGTCAGATCGGTGTCGGAGCGGTTTTCCGACTCAAAGAGAAGGTTTTCATACCGCTGAGTCGACAAATGCGCCGCCACCTGACGAATGGAATCAAGGCCCACACTCACAACAATCAAAAGCGAGGTCCCGCCAATCGTCATCTGGAGCGCTTGATTGTCTGGCCCAATCAAAGAGGGAAGCATGATCACAAGGTTCATGTACAAACCACCTGCCAAAGTGAGCCGTGTCACAACCATATCCAGGGCTTCCGAAGTCTCAAGCCCTGGCCTAATTCCCGGAATATAGGCGTTCTGCTTCTTCAGATTTTCTGCAATATCATCTGGTTTGAAGGTAATAGAAGTATAAAAATAGCAGAAGAACAGCACCAAAAAGCCGCTCAACACATTGTAGGCCCACACCCCTGGGTAGAGCTGTGAGATCCAGATGTCTGTGCTGCGACCACTGAATCCCGACACCGTTGCCGGCAACATCAAAATCGTACTCGCAAAAATAGCGGGAATCACCCCAGACATGTTCACCTTCAAAGGAAGGTGAGTGGCCTGCGCCGACATGACCCTATTTCCAACGGTTCTCCTCGCATAGTGAATGGGAATCTTGCGATAGCTCTGCTCAACAAAAGCGATGGCAAAAACCATAGCCACAACGAAAGCACCAATGCCAATCACCGTCAGCACGCTCATACTATTGTCTCGAAGGCCTTCAACGACGTTCCAAAAAGCAGGAGGAAAATAAGCCACAATACCCGCAAAAATGATCAAACTGATACCGTTGCCAATACCCTTGTCTGTGATTTGCTCACCCAGCCACATCAAAAAAATGGTGCCTGTGCACAAAACCAAAGCAGCCATCACCCGAAACCCTAACCCCGGGGTGAGGACAGCGCCTCCCGCCGCCG
>JANQPW010000680.1 GCA_028285285.1 Silvanigrellales bacterium | reverse complement strand
ATGTGGGCATTGTGGGAGCCCCAAACGCAGGAAAAAGCACCTTGATCACTGTGGTCTCTGCTGCCCAACCTAAGGTGGCCGACTACCCTTTCACAACGCTTGTGCCCACTTTGGGGGTTGTGGCCCACCGTGATCACAAGCCCTTTGTGATGGCCGACGTGCCGGGTCTGATTCCTGGGGCTTCTGAAGGAAAAGGTCTTGGTCACGACTTCCTTCGGCACGTGGAGCGCACTCGGGTGTTGGTGCATCTCATTGACGGAGCCAGGGAGCTCGATGCTATGATGGCCGACTATGAAGCCATCATGACCGAAATGCGAAGGTATGATCCGGAGCTGCTGGAACGGCCCCGTTTAACTGTGTTGAGCAAGGCCGATGTGGTCCAAGGTGATCCTGAGCTTCAGAAAGCTCGCCAAGAATTTGCGAAGAACCTTCGGAAAAAAGGCGAAGAGGTTTTGAGTTTGAGCTCCGCTCTGAGGGAAGGCGTAGAGCCCCTCCTCGATGCCGTTGTGAAGAAACTTGAATCGCTCAGCTCTTGGGAAGATTCCATGGATGCTGCCTTTGATGTTCACCCCCACGACTGAGTCACCGAATTGTCTTGCGGGATCAGCTATGTTTGGTTAGTGCTGGCTGAAACGAAAAGGTCCCACGTTTGGGGGTGCTTTGGAATGCCTGACGTGGATCCTGAACACAGGAGAACTCATGCCGAATTTTGAACGCCAGCCAGAGGCTTCTTTGACCGACAGGCTTCCCATCTCGCACGAGGAGTTTGCTGCCCTTGCTGTTGGAGTTGGTATTGAAAAAAAGGCCTATGCTCCTGTGCTGCTTGATTTGCGTAACCAGGACTCATTCACGGAGTATTTCGCAATTTTGAGCGCAAACAACCCGAGACAGGTTGCTTCTATTGCTGAGGGTATCAAGCTGTTTTTCAAAACGAATTTTGGGTTGCGCCCTGTCACGGTTGACGGAATGGAGTCCCTTGATTGGGTTCTTCTTGACTACGGCTTCCTGTTTGTTCACGTGTTTCAGAAAGAAACGCGTGAGCGGTACAAGCTTGAAGAAATGTGGAGCAAAGCTCGCCTCGTGCCTTCAGAAGAAAGTACTTTTCGAGAGCTTGTGTCGAAGTATGAGCTTAGCTTGAACTCGTGAAGGCCGCTATTTTCTCTCCATTCGTTGTCGACCGCAGGTCGAGTTACTATGCGCTTTCGACTCATTTGTTGAACCGAATGAGTTTGCAACCCAGTAGGCGGATGTTGTCAGATCTGACTGTGGTCGCTCCTTCTCAATCGCGTTCGGGTGTTGCCGAAACGAATGAGTTTTACCAAAAACGACTGTCGCATCTCCAATCAGGGCTCACCCTAGCGCTTGACGAAAGGGGGGAAGCGATGACTTCGCAGCAGTTTGCGAAACTCCTGCAGAAGCACAAAGACCGGGGAACGCGCACCGTTCAGTTTTGTTTGGGAGGTGCCTATGGCCTTCCACAGTGTTTGAACCAAATTCGAAATTTGAAGCTCCTGCGCCTTTCAGACCTGACTCTGTCTCATGAGCTCGCCTTTGTGGTGCTTTTGGAGCAGCTTTATCGGGCTTCAATGATTCAGTCGGGCCACCCTTATCATCACGGCGCCCCCTCAGATCTTTATTCTCAGTTGGCAGGGCAGTAGAAAAATGCTTGCGGAAGAGTTCTGTGCGCGGTGTGGTGAGCTGGAGTGTCGAGGCAGCTGCGGCGGCTGCGATGCATTTCACTGTGTTGAGGCTCTGTGGCCTCTGCAGGGCAATGAGGGAACAGCGATCTATCGCCTGAAGCGTCAAGGCACTCAGCAAAGTTTGTTTCGCTTTTACTCGAAGATTTTAGACCCCGTTGTGAATGCTATTGAAGAACGTGTGATTAAATTGGGGGTTTCTCAAGTTGTGGTGTTGCCTCCGTCGTTGGACGCTTTTGTGACTGGACGCACTCATCCAAATGTGTTGGTCTTTAATGAAATGAAGAGGCGCTCCTTTTCTCGACATTCAGTCTTTGGGCGAATGGATGTCGCGGTGTTTCTTATGGCAAAAAGCGAGCGGAGTCGTTCCTTGGCCCGCTCTCGAAGAAACAGCGGAATGTCATCTCCGTGGAAAAGGAATCAAAGGTGGAGAAGCCTCATAGTTCTCGAGAAGTTTGGAGCTGAAAGCCATAAAGAAGAAACGGAAAATCATTCCATTCTTTTTTTTGATGACGTGCTGACAACGGGTTTTACCGCATCTCGTGCTGCAGCTCTCATGGATCCCTCAAGTCAATCAAGTTGGCACCTTTTTGTCGCGGCTCGTTCTCTCAAGGGAGAGTGGAGATGACCCGTGGAAGCGAAAACCAGTGGGGACAGGCCCTAGAGAAGGCAGTTCTCCGAAGACAGAACCCAGATGGCGGATGGCCAGAAATCTGTCGTCTTTGTGCGGGCGCGGCCGACGGCATTCCGGGAGTCATCTGCGATCGGCTGGGAAGTGTGATTTGGTTGCGCATCTATTCAGACCTTGAACCCGAAGCCTTGAGAGAGTTCATTGGTGTTGTGGAGAGCTCCTTCAAGACTGCCCGAGTTTTTTGTTCCCAGCGAGTTCGTGAAGCGAAAGGCCAGGCCGGTTTTCGTTGGATCCTACCACAAGGCAGACCCCCTGCATCTTCCGCTCCATTTTATGCATCTAGGGCGAAAGAAAGGTCGGAGGTTTTTGAAATCTGCGAACGCCCAGAAGATGATTTTGGGATCTACGTTGATTCCCGATCGGCACGAAACTGGGTAGCCGAGAACAGCTATGGCGAGCGGGTGCTCAACCTTTTTGCCTACACATGTGGCTTTGGTGTTGCCTCAGCATGCAATGGAGCGGTCTCCGTATGCAATGTGGACGTTTCCAAAGACTATCTCACTTGGGGGCGCCGTAACGCCGCTTTGAACAGGGTTGATTTTTCTGTGGTTCCCGAGGACTGCCTGAAGTTCCTGCAACGGCTCAGGCGGCGCTTGGAAAGGGGAGTTGCACAGGAGCCCACCTTGATCGTTTTGGATCCGCCAGCTTTTATTGTGGGTAAGGGTTCGCGTCGGGTGACGCGAAATGTTCTCGAAGAGCTGCTCCAACTCTGCAGAGGGGTGCTGGCTCCCGGCGGAAAAATCCTCCTTTCGTGTAATGATGCCACTCAACTTCGAAACGGAGGCTTTTTTCGAACTTGCGACGCGGTTCTGCAGACGCCGGGAACTCCGTTGATTCAACAGCCGTTGCTCCAGTCGACTGATGTTTTGGGAGAAAATCCAGAGGCGATTGACCCCCATCACAGTGCTGCGGCGTTTTGGATCTTAGAGGCCTCAGGTAAGCGAGAGAAGGCTTGAGCTTTGAGGCTTGCCACTTCGTTCATGCTGTGGTTTGTCCAATCGTGGAACGGAAAAATAGAAAAGCACAAGGAAAAGGAAAGAAAAAATGCTTCTTAAGATCGGTGCGATGAAGGCTCTCCTCGCTATGACTTTGTCCGTGGTTTCAGTTGCGGCCAAAGGTGAATCAGGAAGTGAAAAGACTGTGGCTGTTGAAAGCCTCAAAGAGATCTCAGCTGCCGGTCAATTCAAAATCAAGGTGACCGATCGAGATCCCAAGAGTGTGGTGATTCGCACCGAATCTGAAGTTTTGGCCTGTGTTCACACCCGAGTGTCGGGGTCGAAGTTGAAACTTTGGATTGAGGAGAGTGACTGCAAAGGCAATGCCGATGACGCCGACATTCAAGTTGAATTGGGGCGCACCGCTCTGTCGGAGATCCAGACCTCCGGTGCAGTTTCCATGGAGGGTAAAGGTCTCAAAAGCGAAAAGCTCCTGGTGGAGACGTCTGGCGCTTCAAAGCTGAACCTGGGAGGAGACTTTGGTTCCCTCACGATTGAGACGAGCGGTGCCACACAAATCAAACTCTCTGGAAAAGTGAAGGAAAAGCTCCGGGTGGAAACCTCGGGAGCTTCCTCAATTGACGCGCGTAAAGTCACTGCAAAAGGTGTGATTCTGGAATCTTCTGGGGCTGGAAAGGTCGACTTGGGACCTTCCAAAGAGCTTTCGCTTGAGCTCAGCGGCATGTCACGTGTCAGTTACGTTGGGAAACCGACTTTGAAAAAGTCGGAAATCAGTGGGCTTGCTCAAGTTTCACAGCGCTCTGAGTGAGAGAGCCTAAGGAATCTGCAAATCAGCTGGCCCGTTTCACATCATCATCCGCCTTCAGGTTGCGGAGCTGAGAAGCGACTTTCGAAAGCAGTTCACCTTTTTCTGACTCAGACGAGCTTGGTTCTTCTGCGTGAATGGGCAACACTTCAGCTTCCTTGGAGTCGGTGCTTTCTTCTTGTTCTGTTGAGTGGTGAGATGTGTCTGTGGTGTCGGAAAGGGAGCCAATGAGAGTGAGCGTTTCGGTGCTGAGCCGAACAAGGTCGGTTTTTGTGATCTTTCCGGAGAGTTCGTTGTTCTGAGACGCCACAGATTGGAAGGTATCGATGGCCTGTTGAAACTCCACCATGGCAATCCGAATTTGTT
>JANQPW010000678.1 GCA_028285285.1 Silvanigrellales bacterium | reverse complement strand
CCCTCAACACGCAGGGCATGGTTGAGAGGCAGGCCTCTCTCGCTCACGCGCTCTTGCCCCATGTGATCTTGATCTTCAAAAGCGAAACCGAAAGGATCCATAAGCTTGTGACAGGCGGCGCATTGCGGGTTCTGCTGCAAAATTTCGTAACGTTGCCGTGTGCTTTGACCTGCCGCGATGTCGGGAAGCTCAGTTTTGAGGTTTTGTGGCGGTGGAGGCAAATCGTAACAAAGGAGCTTTCGTAGCACTCCCAGCCCTCTCAATGTGGGACTAGTGGCACTCGGATGACTCTTTGCGACAAGGAAACCACCCTGTGTGATCAGATTTTTTCCTTCCCGCGTGAACGTTAAGACCCGATTCAAGCTTTTTTCTTGCAACAGCAGAGCCCGAAAGTGACGGCCGGCGTCGTTTCGCAACAAGCCACGGGCCTCCGAGTTCAGACCGCTTGCAGAGTCATGCCCTTCAGAAAAACCGAGCCACTCGGTCACAAATCGCTGCAGTTGAGCCGCAGCAGCCTCGGTCTTGAGCAGTTGGGCCGCAAGGGCCTGAAACCCCTCCCGAGTCTGAAGATCCCCCGCTTGCAACACAGCTTGAACTCCTGCTTCGGAAGGAGAAATTCGAGACCCCAGCGTTGCAAGCAGCAATTGCTCCATTCGCCGCCTCAAAACTTCCCGTTGCTGTTCGGAGTTGCGCACATAAAGAAACTCGCCCGACAACAAAGCTCGTTGCACAACCAAAGACTCCAGTGTTGACACCTCCTCAGCGGGAAGCTCAGCCAAGAGTTGTTGTGCTTCTGGCCCCAAAAGTGTTTCAGCGGTGCCAGGTGCTCTTGAAAAAAGGGATGCCACCACAGCAGACTCCAAGCCGGTCACGCACTCAAGAGGATCCCACTGAGGAACTCCACAAGCCGGCACATCGGCTCGAAAGAGGCCTTTTGCAGCCAGCCGATCAGCAAGGGACTGAAGGTGATCAATGAGAGACTGCCCGGCAAAGAGTGTGAGAGACTCTGTTGAATAGTCAGACTGAATTTTTTCTTGCCCGAGCGGCAACAGCACTTCTGCTATTGTTCTTTCTTCTATGCCTTTTTTTTCCAGAGCGGTCCGCACTCCATTGAGAATTTCAACCTCTGTCAGCCTTCGCATGGCTGTGAGTTGGGTCACAATCATAAAATTGGGCTCGGCACCGATGGCATTGGGGGCTTGGGTGTTTTGAGTGGTTTTTGTTCCATGAGACTCCGAAGACTGTGCAGAGCCGGGATCATGAAAGATGGTTTCACTGGGATCCACAGCACTTTTGACTTTTCCAGATCTCACAACGGACAGCCGCCCTTCAGAGCAGCTCGTTGCCATTAGAACGGCTGTGAGAGCGACCAGAAGCCAGCCAGACGTGCCAACCCTTTTGCTTTTAAATAGACTCATTATTGTCCTTTCTGAACTGAGGCCAAAGACCGTCGCATAAGCTTGCCCTCAGAGGCCAAAACCGTTGCCATCACCTCGATCAGGGGTGTGGTCATGACATTCTTGCGGAAGACCTCTTGGGTGGAGCAGGCGTCAGATGGCTTTGTTTCAAAGCCAGATAGGTCTTGGAAGGCTGCGCTGGTGACACACTTTTGCGCCCTTGTGGAGCCCACGATTTTGGGAATCAAAGACCCCACTCCATCAAGCGGTCCATCCACATCTGTTGCCAAGAGCTCTCCTGCCTGAGAGATGTTTTGCCCAAGATAACTCTCCACGTAACGACCTGAAGCATCAAATCGCTCAAAGGCAAAACCGATGTTGTCCATGAGCTGATGACAATTGCTACATGCTGGCTTGCTGAAATGAAGCTCATGCCGCTCCCGATTGGAAAGACCGGCGTCTTCAGCAGGCAAGGTGACCAAAGTCGCTTCAGGAGGAGGTGGTGGCATTTGCCCGCAGAAAAAACTCTCACGAACTAACTTTCCTCTGTGAATGGGGTCTGGGTAAACGCTGGTGGAGTAATGCGCCATGAGGGCTGGATGGCTCAGCAACCCTTGACGAATGCTGGTGTCGAGAGTGCCCAGTTGAAGGTTGTTTCCGCTCACCCCGGAAATATTGTAGTAAGACTGCGTTGCCTCAGAAACGACCACCACATCGGTTTGCAAAAGATCAGCAAGGGAGGCTCTCCGATCGGCGATAAGGAAAGCGATGAGTGTTTCTTGTTCACGAGCGAGACGCTGACGGATGTCAGCCGAAAAATCGCTAAAATGATTGGAAGATTTTTCACCGATAGTGCCATCGAACTCAATGAGATTGTTAACGAAGCGCGCTAGCCCTCGGGGCAGATCCACGCGCTTCAAATACTCTTCCAAAACCGAAACAAGTTGTGCCGCATCGGAAATATCAACCTTTGCCAAACTTGCCTTCAATTCTGCATCGGGCGGTATGTCAGCAAGCCCGTATGATATTGCAGAAGCCATCTCATTTGATGTGAGCTGAGCCAGTCCGTCAGAACCGGGCACACCACCCAGCTCCCAGCGAAACAAGAAAGAAGGTGACGCCAAAACGGCGGCAGCAAAGAGTTCAGTGGTCTGGTCTGCGTTGAACTTTTGTCGAGCAGTCTTCAGAAAGTTTCGGAAATGATCAAGCTCGGCCAGAGAGACCTGATGACGAAAAGCCTTGAGGGCCACTTGTTGCACGAGCTCATCTGCGCACGCATCGCTCACCGACTGCTCGCTCAAGCAAGAGTGCTGCTGCAAAAGCTCGCTTTTCCACTGTGCCGCTAGAGACAGACTTTCTTCGAGCACCTGCTTCGCGCCAGACTCCGAAATGTGCAGCGCATCTACACCCTGAGCCCCGAGCTTGGCCACCCTTTCGTCAACGAAAGGTCGCTTTCCAACAGTGAGACCAAACAGCTCACCAACGGTTTTAACGTACTGCTCATCTGTGAGACGCCAAATGGTTCCTGCCCGATACTTCGTTGCATTGGGATCACAGGTGTCCACTTGCTCGGGGCTCATTTGCGGCTGGGCCGCTAGTTCGTCTTGTGCGGCCGAAATTTCTGCCTCCGATGCAGGAACAGCCGGTGTGCCTGGCTCAGCTTCTCCTTCCTGCAAAGTGGCAGCGTTGTCGGAAGGGGGCTGACTCTGAGCATTTTTGCCATTTCCCGGGTTCACAGAGTCTGTCCAGCTGTTCGCAGAGCCCTGAACACTCTTTTCGATTTTTGCCGAGCGCAGGGTTGCGTTGTTGCTGCAGGCAACGAGTGCAGGTGACAGTCCG
>JANQPW010000653.1 GCA_028285285.1 Silvanigrellales bacterium | reverse complement strand
GGGTGGTGAGCAGGCTCGGGGTTGCTTTTTGCAGCAGAGGGGGAGAAGCCCCTTGGACCTGAACGCCCATAGGTGCTCCACTTTTGGGTTAGAGGCCGTCGGCCACCACGCATGTTCATCTCCTTAAACACTTTGACAGCAGAGCAGGCTATCCTGTGCCCTCTCAGGGCACAATGACAAATGCAGGCCGGGTCTAGCGCAGACGGCTCTCGAGGTATTGGATCCGATCGTCATCGGTTGGCACACCGGCTTCTCTCAGGCGCGCAATCTCTTCAAAAATCTTCCTCCTCCAGCCGGCGTCGAGTTCGCCCTGGGCCGTGAGGCTGTCCATGGCCATGCGGCGTCGACGCCCTTCTTCCTCGCCTTGCTCTTCGCGCGATGATTGCTCTTCGTCTTGAAGAGCTCGCAGAGCCTGTACAATAGCTCTTTGAGAGCGGTCGAGCTCACGGCGCAAGGAGGTTTCATCGCCGCGTCTGATCGAGCGGCGAACGGCTTGTGCAGCTTCTTGAGCTTCAGTGAGAGCATCGTTGAACTCTTCTCCCAGTTCCGGAGTGCCTTCGAGTCGGCGCTGCGCAGCCGCAGCCTCCTTTTGTTTCTCCGCTTCTGAAAGAGACTGGCGCACGTTTTCGAGAGATTCATCGGCCTGTGTGAGTTTCTCTCGAGCTTCTTTGATGGCGCGCTGCCGGGCCACCGTGATGAGTTGCAACAAACCTCCGAGGTTTTGGGCAGCTTGCGCCAGAGCCGTGTTGCCCTGATCAAGGGCGGCATTGCGCTCGCCCCGAGCGAGGAGCTCTGCCACGTCAGCAAACGATTCCGGGGTTTCGTCTTCTTCAAGGAGGTCTGTGGCTTGCTGTTTTTCATCGAGGGTGAGCCCTGAGCTGGGGTTTTCAATGAGCTCGGCAAGCTGTTTCTTGAGAGCTTCGGCTTCAGTGGCCAAATTGGAGCTCCGTTCCGAGAGAGCTCCAGGGTCTGTGTCGGGCTCCGCCGAAGCAATTTTTTGAAGAAGTTCGCGGGCCTTCATGAACCAGGAATTGGCTTGGTCGCGTGATTGACTGCGCTTGAGGGAATCCAGTACGTCGCGGAGTTTGCTTTCAATGGCATCTCTTTGTTCTTGGTCTTTGGGGTTCATGCGCTCGGCAGAGCGGCGGGCCTCGTTGATTTTGCGCGCCGCCTGGCTCTGGCGCCCCATTTCATTCGCTGACTTCTGTGCATTCTGCAGTTGCTCCAAGAGCTTGTTGCGAAACTCCTGATTTGCCAGGGAGTTGTCTTGGAGGGTTTCCAATGCCTCTTCCAGTTGATTCATCAATGCCTGCCGGGTTTCTCTTGGGCTTTTGACTTCAAAGCGAAGCTCTTTTGATTCTCCAGATAGTGAGGAAACCACCGTGTGGGCGACGGCTTTGACAAACAGAACGTCATTTTCAGAAAAAGGGATGCCCGCCGTTTGAAGCTGCACGCCGTTGGTTTTGAACTCAGAGCGATCGGTGCCTGTGAATTCGCCAATGGGAAGGCGAAAAGAAAATCCACTTTCGGTTCGCACAGCCAGTTCAACCTGCGTGAGAGGAACGCTGGAGAGAACTTCCGTGTCAAAGCGCAAAACTCCTTGCTGTTCTGCGGAGTTCTGAAAGGGGTTTGCACCGGGAGCAGAAGGGCCCTGTGAAGGCACCAGCCTCACCAAAGGGTGGGGCACGGGTTGGATGGTGAGGTCAATGAAGAATGCGTCGCCAGACTCGGAGCGAATGCGAAGCGCGAGGCGTTGGGTTGTCGACTTTTCCAGTTTGAGTGCGTCGGTCAAGAG
>JANQPW010000642.1 GCA_028285285.1 Silvanigrellales bacterium | reverse complement strand
GATTGCGGTTTTTGAACTTTGAGCTGGCTCGGAATATGGCACTCCACATTCCGGCAAACCAGCTCACGTCGCAGCCAGATTATTCGCAGATGCGAGCCTTTCTTGATGACGAGTTGTTCTACAACTACAAAGAGGCGGATCTGAACCCCGACTTGTCGAAGATCGTGGAGCTCCGACTCTTGGCCGACGACTACCAAGAAAGGGAAACTGCAGATGTGCCCATCAACAAGGCGACCAAGGAACGAGGAGCGAGTTCCGCAGACGGGAAAAAGACTGTCAAACTGTCGGGAGTGACCGCTGGCGAGTTTGATTTCTTGCAGTCGGGAAGGGGCTCCGCTGGCAAGATCACAACCTTGCGTCTCAACGCAGGATCCATTGCCTTCACTCTCCAGGATGGGAATGGTAAGTACACAGAGGTGGCTGTTTGCAACGACTTCGACGAGTTTGGTCGCCCCACAAAGTTCTACCTTCACCCACTGGCACCTGTTCTGCCCGAGGTTGAAGTCCGCATTGATGGCGCTACAGAAAAGTTTGACGGCATGACCTTTGCCTTGCCCAACACAACGGTCTTGCGAGTGGACTACGAGGGAGCGAAGGATCTGCAGAGGTTGGCCATGAAGCTCCAGCCGGGCGATGTGCGTCGTCCTCTTGTGGGTGTCCGTGTTGAAGCGTTCAATGGCAACACTCGCTTGGCCACCTCTGTGGCCAGACTCTTCCAGGGAAGTGACACAGCAGCGTTTGATCGCTTTGATGCCTTCTTCCACCAAAGTTCCTACATGCCAACGGTGCCAGCCCCGGAACCGACAAATCGGCAACAGTGGGTTGGGGAGCAAGCCGCAATGGTGGCGTCGAAGCTCTTGTCGCTGCTGCTGGGCCAGGGGACAATTTAGGAAGATTGACAAGTGCCGGGAATTCTCAGCTGCTCTTCTTGAGTTCGGCAGTTTGAGAGTTTTTGGTAAAGAGCTGAGAAATCTCTTCGTCCATTTTGTCAGCCAGCGGGCGAAGGTCTTTGATCACCTCATCCAGCTTTTTCTGATCCCAGCCGAAATGGCGGAGCCCCGCTTGCAAAACTTCCGGTTGAACCCGGTGGGAGTTGAAGAGCAGAAGGTGTTGGAGCTGGTTTGCAAAGCTCACAATGGGCAGCACAGCGTGCCGCTCTGAAGTGTTTTTTAAGTCGGGCAAATGATGATTTTGAGCCGCAGCCACTGCGGCGGCGTCGAGCCCCCAAAGGGTGCAGGCGATTTCTCCCAAAACAGTGTGGCTCACCGAGTGCAGTTGTTCTTCGGCCCGAAGCCAATCACAAGCCGTATTGAGACCCTTTGTGAGGGTATAAACGGCATCGGTCTCTACAGGGTAACAGATGGCTCCAAGGAGTTTACCAACATTGCAAAATGAGCCTGCAATATAGGCAACGTCGGGCTCGATCTGTCGAGAAGAGTGTTTTCGAGCCAAAAACTCAGAAACAGCGCCCGTGAGGAACGACTCATGGAAGTGTTCGGTCTTGTTGTAGAGAGTTGTGTTGAACTCGAATTGGGAAAGTGCAGCCGACATGGAGAGGGCGGAAGTCCGGGTGCGGCCGAGCAGGTTGATGGCCTGTGAGATGGAAGTGGGGGCCTGGGTGCCGGGGTTGCGCGCGATGTTGGCTGAGTCCAGCAGTTTTGCTGAAAG
>JANQPW010000638.1 GCA_028285285.1 Silvanigrellales bacterium | reverse complement strand
CCGACTCCGGGTGCGAGATCTGTTCAACCGGGCACAAGCCAGAAACCTCCCCGAAGACGCGGCCCGAGACTACGAACAGGCCTTGGAGATTCTGAAGTTCATTCTGAGAGAGTACCCCGACACTCAACATCGCCGATCCATCGAGCGAAATGTGCGCAATGTTGAGCGGCGAATAGAACAGGCAAGGAGAGATCAATGAACCCAACCCCCGCTGAACTCCAGACTCAATTGGCTCAGTCTGGGCTTGATGCCAAAACCGTTGAGCGCATCTTGAACTGGACATCCGAACCCCGAATCTCTGAGAGTGAGCGCTCCGAAGTTCTGCAGTCCATCGCGGCTCAAGACTGGGGCCACCTGCAAGACGCTTTTTTTCAGGAACTTGAGTTTGGAACGGGTGGCCTCCGCGGCATTGTGGGCCAAGGCTCAAACCGCATGAATCGTGTTGTGATCCAGCGGGTCACTCAAGGTTTGTCGGCGTACGTGAAAGAGAACTTTGACACACCCCTGCACCGTGCAGCGATTGCTTACCACTCCCGGATTTCATCCCAACCCTTTGCCGAAAGTGTTGCTGGCATTTTGGCAGCCAATGGTATCAAGGTTTTTCTGTTTCCAAGCTTTGAAACAACGCCGTGCTTGTCGTTTGCCATTCGCTTTCTTGGCTGCGCTACGGGAATCTGCCTCACCGCAAGCCACAACCCTCCAGAATACGCTGGCTTTAAAGTGTATGGGCCTGACGGAGCCCAGCTCATCTCTCCGGCCGACAAACAATTGCTGAGCGCCGTTCAAAAGATTCTCTCCCTTGACCAGGTGCAGACGACCCCTCTCGACAAAGCACGTGCGGAAGGATTGATAGAGGATGTTCCGAAGGAGGTGACAGCCGCCTACGATGCAGCTGTGCACAAGCTCTCACTTCTCAAAGAAGGGTCACGAGAGCTTGCATGTGCATACACACCCCTACACGGAACAGGAGCCGTTCCAGCCCAACGAATCATGACCCAATGGGGCTTTTCTAAGTTCAAAATCGTTCCATCTCAGGAAAAACCAGATGGTCACTTTCCAACGGTATCCAAACCCAACCCAGAAGAACCTGAAGCCCTCAAGGAGCTCATCAAGACCGCCACAGAAATTGAAGCTGATGTGGGCTTTGCCACCGATCCCGACTCGGATCGTTTGGCACTGGTGAGCAGGGAGAGCCCCAAACTGAGATCGCTTTTCTCTGATCAGTCTCATGAGAAATATGTCCTTCTCAACGGCAACCAGACGGGTGCCCTGATGATTGATTTTCTGCTCTCAGAGCTCTGCCGCCAGAAAAGGCTTCCAACAGGTGCTGCCGTTGTGAAGACAATTGTGACCAGCGAACTGCTCGCAAAGATCTGTGAACATCATGGCGTGAGCATCCACAACACCCTCACAGGATTCAAATGGATTGCTGCCCTTGTTCGGCAATGGGAAGAGTCTGGCGCACCACATCAATACATCTTTGGAACAGAGGAAAGTTTTGGCTACATGCCCGGTGCCTATGTGCGAGACAAAGACGGCATTGCGGCCATGGCCCTTTGTGCTGAAATGTGTGAGCACTTCAAAAATCAGGGGACTTCAGCTTGCGCTCACCTGCTTCAGCTCTTCTCTCGCTTTGGGGCCTGGCACGAGCGCCTGCACACAATTGAAATGAAAGGCCACACTGGCAAAACGCTGATCAATCGCATCATGACAGCATTCCGCTCACCTGCAGGCAGACCTCGATCGCTTGCCGGCCAACAGGTCGTTTCCATTGAAGATTATCAGAACTCAACAGTGCTTCACGTGAACCCCGAAGGGCAGATGACCCCTTCAGGAACACTCGACTTGCCCACTTCAAACGTGCTCATTTTTCGCCTGGCCGACGGTGGGCAGGTTTCTATGAGACCAAGCGGCACCGAGCCAAAGATCAAATTCTATTTATCTGCACAAGAAGACACAGCAGACACAGAAGAGCTCATTGCAGAATCTTATCAGAGGGCCAAAAACAAAACTCTCTCATACCTCAACGAACTCACCCGCCTTTGTGATGAGCTCATCGCCTGAGCTCAAGAAGACCTATGCCGGCACTTTGACTGCGGGTCATGCGCGAGAACAAACGAAGCCTTTCATGAGGTCGTGTGACAAACCGTTCTTGAACAAGACCCCAAGGAAGTCCCAACTGGCGCAACACTCGGCTTTCTGTAACCGTGAGCATCTCTCTGGCGGTCACAAACTCAAACTGCCGACCCCGCTCGCCTGAGTTGGCCAACGCAATTTGGCCTCCCCAGGGAGAAATGGTGTTCTTTTGCTCAGACTTCTCCGCAGACTCTTCTCCCTTGATCCAAGACTGACTCCATTTCACCACCGGCAGCTTCAGCTCTTTTCTCTCCTCGGGATCCCAAAACTCGTCTTGCTGTCGAGCAACCCGACTGGAACATGGGTAGAACTCAAAAACACCCTGTTCGGGACGACCATCAACCTTCACGTTGCTCCAGCTCAAATCTTTGACGGGAACATCAGTGATCCATCGCACTTTCTCACAAGACTCTTTAAACGGAAGCAACGTGAGCCGATAGTGGGTGGTTGTTCCCTGTTCTGGCACTTCAATCACTTCAGTTTGCTTTTCCTGGTTCGGGCCGTCTGACGGGGGTTTCTCAACCACAACGGGCTTTGGAGCGACCCCTGAAATCAGATCTCCGACGCTCTGTCCCTGCCCCACTCCAATGGTGCCGAGCACACTCTCTAAAAGCGATCCGACTTCCACGGCTTGACCCTTCCCAGCTTTATTCCGGGCCTTAAGACCCGGAACATGTATCCAAGCCACACCTTTCTTAGTCTCCGGAGACAAACTCCCTCCCGTCACACCACCTTCGAAAAGCACCACAACGGTTCTGTTTGACAAGCGTCGAGCCCGAAGAGTGGAAAGCAGCTGCTCATAGGTTTTTTCTATGACTTCTGAAGCTGCAGCCCCTTTCCAACGAAGCGGCTGGAACAAGAGAGAGGGATTGGAGCGCAATGACACAAAGAGATCCTGAAGGGTTGTTACTGGCTCGTGTTCAGAAGACAAGTCAACAAAGTTGAAAAACCTCATCTGCCAGTGCTGGCGGGACCATTCTTGAAAGCCAGAAACCACCCTTGGGAAAAACTGATCAGAATCAAGAAAGAGGTGAGCTTCGTCAAAACTCAAACCACTGAGTGCAGGCCCCAAAATTCCCGGCAGCCTGAGATGAGGCCTCAGCTTTTTCCACGTGTCGGGGCCAAGATGAGGCCTGCTCGGTCGCTCCGCGCGGTCAAATATCGCATCAAGCCCCTTAGCTGGCGCCTGTCTCCTTTCAATGTCCAGATTCTCTGCCACCATCAAGCTATCGTCCCTGCCCAGCCACACATCCTCAGCAACTCCCTGGAGAGTCTCCACACCCTTGGGTTGCACCTGCAGTGTCGAAAGACTGGAAAAGAGACCTGTGTGATAACCATAGGCTCTCAGTGTTGTGGCCAAACTGGCCACAACACTGAGAGCCAGGTCATTCATTGTGTCTTGCTGCAAGGGAACAGCCAAAGCAAAGCGCGCAAAACGGCGAAACTGCTCTTTCTCAAAAAGAGGTCTAATCCGGTAGTGGTCTGAGTCTCCTTGTTCTTGAAAAGTCCCGGAAGGAACTCGAACGAGAAGAAGGTTGTATCCAAAGGCCACGGTTTTGGAGGCTGACGGCACAACCTCATTTGAGAGCTCATCTAAAGGTTCCCTCAGCTTCCCGGCCGGAACAAGATCAGCCTGTGAAGACTCAAGAGGCTTCTCAGCATGGGCTTTCTCGCGAGCCAGGTACTCTCCCGAGTCGTCCCAAACGGCATCTTTTCGCTGCAACTGAACGGGGATCCGGCCGTCTGCCTCAAACTTTGTCACTCTACCAAACAGGATAAAAACGTCGCCGTGAACGCTGCGGATGCGAAATTGAGTGGCTGTTTCGTCGTTGATGGCGTGTGAAATCCACTTCAACCGCCGCACGTCCTGAGCCTCAAACCGATTTGTAAAAGAGTACTTACCAAGCACTCCACGAATGCTTCCTTCTGACAATGGAAACGCATAGAAGAAAAGATTTCTTCGCTCTCTCGTGAGGCTAGCGCTGAATCTCAGCTCATCTCCACCGCGAAGCAGCACCCCTTCCCTCAGAACCAGGCCTCCAGCCTCAGGAAAGTAGGCAAAACTCTCCGGTACCCCCCGGTTTTCAACGGAAACCAGAGGCCAGCCGAGAAGCTGACCCGTGTCGTCCATTCTTTTCGAGCGAAGAATCTGCAGACCAGAGGCCCCCGAAAAATCGAAGAGAGTTGAGTTGAGAAAATTCATACGCCGCAGCTGAATATCCAAACGGCGCTCCTGCTCCGCACGGGCCAAGCGCCGCAGTTTTTTCCGGCTCTCTCTTTCCTCTGCAAGAAGCGAGCGAGGCCAGGGAGAGGTGAAAAAGCTGGTCTCGTGATCTCCCAAATCCTCAACACTTGTCGACCACGGAAAAAAAGAAACAAGCCCAACCGAAAACAGCACCAAAAAAACAGACGCCAGGGCGCCCAAACCAACCAGTCTTTTCGTCAGACGGAGTTTATTTGTTGTCATCTGGTCCACCCTCGCCGCGCATCTGGGCCCAAACCCTGAGGCCCTCGACAACTTCTGGTAAACTCTTCACGACAGATTCTCCAAGGACACGTGCAACATCGGCAGGCTCTTGCGACGAATCTCTTTCAAGACCGCGCCATTCATCATTCTCACCCAAACGTAAATGAGAAACCTGGAGCGGAACCCGGGTGAAAACATCACCAGGCTGCTGAGAGAGTTGCCTCCGTTGCCTGGCCTGCCGGGTCTGACGACGGTTTCTCCCCTCTGGCTTCCACCCACCAAGGCCTTCAAAAACCCGAGAGTCTCTGCGCAGCAACGTCCGAGACTGGGGAGTTTTAACTACAGGTGGTGAAGCGAGCTCTCCTAATTCTTCAGAAAACGAAAAGGCCACAAGACTCTTGTCGCTTCCTTCCACAAGGGAAAGGCACCACACAGAGGGCTGGAGGATCTGGCGCCGAAGCCACTTCTCGAGCTCCAAACTGCTGTCATCAACAGAAGATTGCACCGAGCTGAAAAGCCTCCAGTGCTGACCAGAATCAAAATAG
>JANQPW010000630.1 GCA_028285285.1 Silvanigrellales bacterium | reverse complement strand
TGATAGACAAACACGGAATGCCAAAAGGCCCCAACCTGCCAAAAAGGGAGAGTTCTCACGCTACAGCAATAACCCAGTTTCCTGGCCGACATCAAGCATTGCCGAGCTCTCTTACGAAGGATTCAGTGTTCGGCCAGGTCGGCCGCCATCAACCCTATTCTTGGCACCTTCTTTCAGCGAGTTATCGCGTGTCTTCGAAATTCTGTCGGAACGACTCAATTTTTCTCAGTTGATGCCGACCTCCATGGAGGATTGTGAGGCGCAACAACATGTTTTTGAGAGTTTCTCAAACAGTGAAGAGTCTTCTCGTTACCTTTATCGCCCTTGTTCTTTCCCCGGGAGAGGCATGGGCCGAGCGGTTGTTTCCTGAAAGAACACCAGGGCGTTACGAATCGGAGCATGCAAACACAGGTGCAGAAGCCGAGTGGCGCAACGACCTGCTGGTGAAAATCAACTCCAGCGATCTTCCCGAGTTCACCCGCTACACTCCAACTCTCGTTTCTGGCCTCATAGGCCTCTGGCAGAGAAAGCTTTCCAACCGCATCAGCCTGAGGGTCGATGCCTATGGCGCTGGAGTTTATGAGCGTGAGTCGGAAGACACAGGTGGCCCCACCACCGAGTCATCGCAGGCTTTTGCGGCATATGGGCTGTCAACGGCTTTGGGCCTCGAAACTTCAAATCAGATCAAGGTCTTTGGCGGTGCCGACCTCAAGGGAGAAACTTCACGCACCATTGAAAGAAACAACGCCGGTTTGCAGAGCACCCAGGAAACAGAAGGGCATTTCCTCTGGCGCCCCCTGGTGGGCCTCACCAAGAGCTCTTCTGCCTGGTTCGCGGGAGCTTTTTACGCCTTTGGCGACGAAGCTGAGGTCACCCAAACCACCGAGGTTCTCGGCGACACCCGTTCCGTTGAGACCTTTGTTTTTCTCGCCCCAAAAATAGGTGGCTTCTTTCAATCAGCCATAGGTTCTGCCCTCCGTTTAGGGGCCGAACTCGACTTTATTCTGGGAAGCTCAAGCTCCCTGAAGTCGGGCGACCAGAGCGTTCTGAGCGACTCCTATCGCGCGCATTTTCATGTGATCTTCCAGCGTTCTGGAAAAAGCTCCCTTTGGCTGGGTATCAGTCACCAAACAGCCTCTTATGCCAACCAAAACTTCATTGGATTTGAGACCATTCCCATCACTGACTTTGAGGCAAGCTACCGTTCCGACGGAGGATTTCTCCTTGGAGCTATTCTCAGCTATGCCGACGACAAGCAAAGCACAGAAGAAATCAACAGAAACTTTCAGATTTATGGACTCTCGCTCAGAACTGGCTACAAGTTGCCGATGAAATGAGCAGGAGGGCGACACTGATGAAAATCACGTGGCTCAAAAACCTGTTTCTAGCGTGCATTTTGTGGGTCACCGCAGGGTGCAGCAGCGGAGGCCTTGGTCAGGTTTCCTCTGTAGCAAAACGAGCTCTTCCCGTTGGGAAAGCCTCCGGAATGAACGAAGCGCTGCTTGTGAACGTTCACACGACCACCTCCGAGCGAGCGGCTGCGGCCATCCGACCCGACCCCGACACTTACATTCGCACCTTGCTGCGCCAGTATCGCGAAGAGGGGCCAGTGATCGCCCGCGAGATCGGGCGAGTGGAAGATTACCGACCGCTT
>JANQPW010000629.1 GCA_028285285.1 Silvanigrellales bacterium | reverse complement strand
CAACACGGCTCGCTACTCCATGCCCTTTTTTGTGCACCCTTACCCCCAATGCGATTTGACTGTGCTAAAAGAGTGCACAAACCCTTCGCGCCCTCCTCTCTTTGAACCCTGCACGGCGGAAGAGTTTCTGAACCAGCGCCTTGCTGAAATTGGCTTGGCTAAAAGCAACACTGAGCCCAAGGGGTTGTCATGACATTTGCATCGGGCGACACCGGCCAAACGGTGCTTTCGGTTGAAGGCCTCACCACAAGTTTTCGCATAGGAGAGCGGCTGCTTCACGCTGTAGAAGACTGTTCTTTTCAAGTTAAAAGAGGCCAGACTCTTGGAATTGTTGGGGAGTCCGGCTGCGGAAAATCGGTCACGAGCCTCTCGATCATGCGCCTGATTCCTTCGCCGCCAGGGCAGATATCTTCCGGAAAGATTCTGTTCGAGGGCAGAGATCTCACAAAACTCTCCGATGCAGAGATGAGGAAGATTCGCGGCAACAAGATCTCCATGATCTTTCAAGAGCCCATGACCAGCCTCAACCCGGTTTACACAATCGGCGACCAAATTGGTGAAGTGTACCGCCTGCACCGCGGAGCCTCTAAAGCCGAAGCGCATGAGCGAGCCATCGAGATCCTCAAGAAAGTGAGGATTCCTTCTCCAGAACAACGGGTGAATGAGTACCCGCACCAGCTCTCTGGCGGCATGCGCCAGCGTGTGATGATTGCCATGGCATTGGCATGCGAGCCCACCCTGCTCATTGCCGACGAGCCCACAACCGCCCTTGACGTGACGATCCAGGCACAGATCTTAGACCTGATGAACACCTTGCGAAAAGAAACCGGGATGGCTTGCGTGCTGATCACCCACGACCTGGGAGTCGTGGCGGAAACCTGTGATGAGGTTTGCGTTATGTACGCGGGAAGAGTCGTGGAGCGGGCAAGTGTGAAAGAACTCTTCACCAACCCCCGTCACCCCTACACCCGGGGATTGCTGCGTTCCATTCCTAAGCTTGGCCAACGAAGTACACGGCTCAACACCATTCCGGGGCTGGTGCCCAGCCTGGGAGATTTTCCAAAAGGGTGCCGTTTTCAAGACAGATGTCTCTACAAAAAAGACATTTGTCAGCAAAAAGAGCCAGAGCTGCGATCGGTTGGGCCCACCCAGGTCTCCTGCCACTTGTCACCAGATTTGGGTCAACCTCGGGAGGGTCAGTCAAAATGAGCACAACTGCTGGGCAGAACAACGCCCTTTTTGAGGCCCGCAACGTGGTCAAACACTTCCCAATCCACGGAGGCTTACTGGGTCGGGAGGTGGGTCGTGTGCACGCTGTTGACAACGTTTCTTTCCGCATCATGCCTGGAGAGACCCTTGGCCTTGTGGGAGAATCTGGCTGCGGAAAATCAACGCTTGGCCGCACACTGCTCAAACTCATTGAGCCCAGCTCGGGCGAAATTTTATACAACGGCAAAGACATTTCTTCTCTTTCACCTGGTGAAATGAGGCCTTTGAGACGCGATCTTCAGATCATTTTTCAAGATCCCTTCGCGAGTCTCAACCCGCGCATGTCGGTTTTTGAGATCTTGTCGGAGCCCTTTGAAATCCACGGCCTGTTCAAAAGCAAAGAAGAGCGGAAAACGCGGGTGCAAGAGCTTCTTGAGGAAGTTGGCCTTCAGCCATCATCTATTTCACGATATCCCCACGAGTTTTCAGGCGGCCAGAGGCAGCGCATAGGAATTGCCAGGGCCCTAGCCCTGAAGCCAAAACTCATCGTGGCCGACGAACCCGTCAGCGCTCTCGATGTGTCCATTCAAAGCCAAATCTTGAACCTGATGATGGATCTTAAAGAAAAATACTCTTTGAGTTATATCTTTATTGCCCATGATCTTGCAGTGATTGAGCACATCAGCGACTACGTCGCCGTGATGTACCTGGGGCAAATTGTGGAGTACGCCAAGGCCACAAGCCTTTACGAAAAGCCAAGCCACCCCTACACCAAAGCCCTCATTTCGAGTATTCCTGTGCCTGAAGTCACAGACAAAAAAGAAAAAATGGTGTTGGAAGGAGACGTGCCAAGCCCCATCAACCCACCATCTGGCTGCCGCTTTCACACCCGCTGCCCTTTTGCCCAAGACATTTGCCGCAGTTCTGCACCCGAGCCAAAAAGCGTGGAAGGCTCCTCGGCGGAGCACACCAGTGCCTGCCACTTCACAAATAAACTTCCAAAAGTCTGAAGGCGCTTTTTGCCAGAAGGTGACAATTCGTCACCTTTCCGAATGATCTCCGAACCGTGACAGAAGCTCGAAAAAGCGATAAGGCAAAAGAGGAAAATTTCCAGGACAACAAGCCTGTAAAACTAGAAGAGGACAACACGATGACCACTCATATTGGACTTAAGAATTACCACTCCGTTCAGTTCTTTGTGCGCGACCTCGACCGCGCCCTTGAATGGCACCAGAAGAAGTTCGATTTTAGGCCAGTGGCGAAGTCCACCTCGGAGTATGAGAAGTCTCAAGGAGCCCGCTCAGTTGTGCTTCGTGGTCCTGGAGAAATGGGCTGGATCTTCACGCAGCCCACAGAGGAAAAGTCCACAGCTGGCCGTTTTTTGAAGCACCATCCTGAAGGGGTTGGTTTCCTCAACTTCAATGTGCATGACTTGCAAAAAACGGCGGCTTTCTTAGCCGAGCGGAAGGCGCCTTTTCTGTTTGACATCAAATCCACGACAAAAGGCGGCACCTTCTCGGAGGTTGCCATCGCGACCTCTCTTGGCGACACCAACTTTCGCTTCATCGAAGACACGGGTTACGAGGGCTTTGCCCCTGGGTTTGAAACCATCGCCGATTGGAATTCCGTTGGTGGCAATCGGTTTGGCTTCACAGACATTGACCATGTGACAGTCAACTCTCGCTCTATGGCGGGTGTTGCAGAATTCTACAAATCCATTTTGGGTTTTGAACAATACTGGGGAATTGAATTCCACACAGCCAAAATGGGCAAAGACCTCGGCACAGGCTCAGGACTAGAGAGCGTTGTGATGTGGGACAAGCACAGCGGAATTAAGTTTGCCACCAACCAGCCACTGGAACCCTATTTTAACAATTCACAAATCCAGATCTACATTGAAGACAATGGCGGTACCGGTGTTCAACACGTGGCACTCATCACAGATGAGATCATTCCGGTGATTCACGGGTTGAGGGAAGCTGGCTGCCAGTTCCTCGATGCACCCTCTTCATACTACCGAGCTTTGCCCGACCGCATAGCGGCCAACAAGATTGGGACCATCAAGGAATCTATGGAAGAAATTGAGAAGCTCGGAATTTTGGTTGATGGCTCCAATGGCAAATACTTGCTTCAGCTCTTCATGAAAGAGATGAGCACTCAATTTGATCAAGCCAACGCAGGGCCCTTCTTCTATGAAATCATCCAAAGGGCAGGAGATCCCGGGTTTGGAGACGGGAATTTCAAGGCTTTGTTCGACAGCATTGAACAAGAGCAAGTGTCTCTCAACAGGCAGGAAATGAGAGATCGCATTGACTCTCTGACTCTTTGACAACAGCTGATCTCGGCTTCCCGGGATCTTGCTTGAAAAGGCTCTGGAGATTTGATACCTCCAGAGACTCTGTTTTATAAATCCTTCCAGGAGTTGAACAAATGGGCAAGAAAGACAACCGCCGCACCCGCAAGATGCGCCGACTGAAAGCACAAAAGCGCCTCAAAGCACGCATCAAGCGACGTATTGAAGCAGCTAAAGCTGCCAAGAAATAATTCCTCACCCAGGGCCACTTGTCTCATTGAGACTTCGGTGGTAATCAATTTTGAGCTTTGGAGAGATGGCCGAGTGGTTTAAGGCGGCGGTCTTGAAAACCGTTGTAGGGCAACCTACCGGGGGTTCGAATCCCTCTCTCTCCGCCAACCCGACGAGCGAGCGGAGCTCGCGAGCTCAGGTCAATTCCCAAAATCAATTTTCCTTGAGGCCGCGAGCGATGAGAGGAATTCGCTGGCGTGCTTCAATGGAACCCGCGCTTGCGTCTCATCGAGGTCCCAAAACCAGCGCCTCCCTTCCTCATCAAAGTCCGGCAAAAATCACGGGGTAGACGACCTCTCTGAATCTCTGCATGATCACTCCACTTATAGTTTTCCACATGATGTTTCATCTTCTCCATTCATGGCAAAGCAACCCAGTTCCTCACTCACCAGACCACTCAAGAATCCCACGAGGATGGGATTGCCCAGGGAAATCGCTGTGCGTATCTCGTCAAAAAGAGACCGCCAAACGGATAAGTAACCGGTTTTCTCGCCAGAAAGGCCACGAAGATCCATCAACGGAACGGCCTGTCCACTTTCATGATTGCATGCATCAAGGTAACGCATCTGAAAGTAGGTTTGAAGCCTGTGGGTGTATCGCCCGTGCGGAATGGGAAACCCTTGACTCGCGATCCCAGCACTGATCTTTGCGGCCTCAGCCAAAATCTCTTTCAAGCTGCCGATGTCAAACTGACTTGATTTCAACTCTTCCCAGGGCACATCCTCGAAGTTGAAGTCATCATAACCCTCCCGCCACACAACAGAGCGTGAGATGAGCTTTTTGAAATCTGGAGTCTCCAGTTTTCCGATCACACCGATGTGTTTTACCGAATTCAACTCTTCATACTTTGAGAGAATTTCATCAAAGCTGAGACCAACAGACTTTTTCACAGCAACAAGATCTGCCAACGACATGAGAAAAAAATCGAGGTTGAGTGCCGACATGAGCAAGTTGTAGAAAGCAAACTCGAGCTTCCTTTTTCTCAGCCTCTCGACAAAACGGGGCGTGTCGAGAGGCTCCATCCAGGTGTGAGACTCGGCAAGTGGGTTCGGAGAGAAGATCCCCAATTCGATGTTGTTGCGCAACGAGTCGCTCCACGTGTATGCGCCCATGCGCTCGGCATAGGGAAAGTCTTCGTCGAGCGGTGTTTTGTTGGTCTCAAGCTTCTTGGTGGACTCGGTGAGAGACGCCAATCTGGCAGGAAACGCAATTCGTTCAGAGCCTGTGCCATCCGTCTTCAAGTCAGAAAAGAGCTTAAAAAACGGATCTTGGCTTTTGTCTCCAATGGGTTCACACCACCTGACCCGTTCTTCGACGGTTCGGCCCTGGGCCCACTTTTGTTTCAACTCAGCCACAAGCGGTGAAACAGCGGCCTCAGAGCGCAGGTTTGTCGGTGTTCTCTTCTTGCACGAGGCGGTGGTGGCAACAAAAGCCACCGCTACGATGAACATGGAGACAACGAAATTCATCCCCTCTCTTCGGAGAGCAGACTGACGCCTTGAGCTATTTTGATCTCACCTGTGACGGTCGACTCGAACCCAAAAAGTATCGCTGAGGCGAATCAGCTCCCCTTTTCGCCCAAGATCTGATCCAAATTTGCCAATGCCCAGGTCAGGCTCAAAATCTTGACCCCGTCGTGTTCTTCTTCCCGTTCTCCTCCATAAAAAACGAAACACTCTGTGCCGGGGTAATCTTTTCGAAACTCGAGCAGACCAACAAGATCTTTCTGCCGCAATTTTTTTCCTGACTTCACCTCAATAGCGACCATTTTTGAGGGCCCATAGAGGATGAAATCCACCTCAAGGCCGGCCGTTGTGCGCCAAAAGGAGATGCTGTATTTGAGATCTTTCAATGCATTAACAGCAGACAACTCCTGCCACACCAGCGACTCCGCACAAATTCCGGGCACAAGATCGGCTTGGTCCAGGGGCCCCACCGGCCACACCGCGTTTTACGATTCATACCTGCGAACCTATTTGCAACGCGATGTCCGTCAGCTCATCAATGTGGTCAGCCTCAGAGACTTTGAACGTTTTCTGAGGGCCTGCGCTTTTCGGAGTGGGCAAATCCTCGATAAGTCTTCACTTGGCCGCGACGTGGGCATCAGCAGTAAAGCAGTCAACGACTGGCTCAGCGTTTTGACAGCGTCAAATCAAATCACCCTCCTGGAACCCTGGTTTGGAAACTTTGGAAAGCGACTCGTCAAATCACCAAAACTTTATTTGAATGACACCGGTCTTCTGGCTCATCTGCTGGGAATTACCGAGCCGACTCTTATACAGAGCCCTTTCATCGGAACAGTTTGGGAAACTTTCATATTCAGCGAACTCAGAAAACTCCTCAACAAAAGCCCCGATCCACTCAGCCTTTGGTTTTACCGAGACAGCGAGCAACGTGAAATTGATTTTCTCCTGATTGGAGGTGGAAAAAATATCGCGATCGAATGCAAATGGACAGAAATTCCCAATTTGCGAGATGCAAAGTCCATCCAGGAGCTCATGAACTTTCTCGAAAAAAAGCCTCACCCGCAGCTTTCGGATCTTCGGGGAATCGTCCTTTGCCGCCCAACGGGCACTCACCCACTTGGACCCAAGATCGCGGCTATCCCTCTGCACCAACTGCGACCGCGGCTCGGTTTGTGATTTCCTCAATTCTTTGCAGAAGTCTGCAATGCCGCCCATAACAAATGCAGGAAAAATCGGTCAATGAGCAAGCGCACCTTGAAGAAAAGATCGGTACTCAAGTGCATTGGTGTAGAAATTTGGACCCGAACAGCCACCGAAGAGGGCACTCAAAGATCCGGTGGAGGTCACTCCCGCGACCGCCCAGCCTTCTGAACCCGATCCGGTCTTCACAAAGAGGGGGCCACCCGAGTCGCCCGAACACGCCACTCGTCTGCTGGAGTTTTTGCCAACTTGGATCACTTTTCGCGAGGCAAAAACTTTCTGGATTTTCGATCGTGTTTTTCGAAGAGTGCCCGAATTGTCGTAGGCCCGCGTGAACACCACGCCAAAGCCTGCAAGTGTCACTTTCAGGCCTTTTTTGAGCTGACCCGTGAAGACAGGGGCTGGTCTATAAGGTGCCGGTGCTGTGTCTTGGAGGATCACAACCGCAATGTCATTAGGGGGCAGAGACCGCTCTTCTTCTTCGGAGTCGGAAAGAAAATCGCTGCGGTAACCTGGGTGGACAACGAACCTTGACGCTCGCCGAAGCTGAGAGGAGGCATCGCCCACCCTCACTCCAAACGACACCAACATCTTCTCAGGCGAGGTGATCGCTCCACTGCCCACCAGGCAATGAGCAGCCGTCATCACAGCACGAGGTGATATCAGCGTGCCTGTGCACACCGAACGGCCCTCAGCCTGTTCGGCGGCGGTTGTCAAAGAAACCGTCGACGCGCGAAGCAATGATGCATCGTTAGCTTTCACTTCTTGACCATTGCGAATGTGGACCTCGTTGCCTGAATCAGCTGAGTCGCCATCGAACCCGCATGAGAAAAAGAAACCAAAGAACAGAACACCACACAGTGTTCCAAAAAAAGCCATCCTTCCAAAATGCATATCGATTCCCTTAGGTTTTGCACAGCCACCAATTGGCGGAGCAGCCAAAACCTAACGAGGGCAAGGGGCTTTGAAAACAGGAAATAAGGGAGGGTCTCCCTTTTTTTAGAAAAACTGAAGAACGCCGGCAGGTCGAACGTCAATCTGCCTGAGACTGGGCCCGCTTGACCAGCAGACGCCGCTCTGCTTCGAAGTAATCCAAATACTCAAAACGGCCCTTAATTCCATATTTCTTCGCCAGATGCTCCAGCGCATATTCCATGATCATGTCGTAGGTCTTCTCATAAAGACCATCCAAGCTCAGGCGATCCAGGCTCACGGGAGTGCTCATAGAATTGGTTGCCTTCACATCGAAATAGTCAACGCTATGAACAACGCTCGCACCTTCGGTCCTCTGTCCCCTCACCATGGTCCCCAACTCAGGAACAAACTGAATGGCTTGGCTGAACACGATGGAACCGCTTGATTCAACTACCTGCAGGGTGTGGAGATCATTGTTCTTTTCATGGGGAATAAGGGCAATGTTCAGTCGCAGAGAGGTCAACTCCTCCGGATCGTCGAAGGCGGGAGTTCCCACAAGCGCAAAGTGAGCATTGGGGTGCTTTTGCGCCATTGCAGGCAGGGGCAAGCCTTCGAGAAGGTGTGGCAAGGAAACGGGGCTGATAACGGCACGTTCAACCCACAACTCATCGTCGACAACTTCCAAATGGTTTCTTTCACGAGTGAGTTTGCCGAGCTTCACGCTGTATCTGTATTTTTTGAGGTTATCGACAGCAAAAACAATGGGTGGAACACTCCCTCCAACTCCGAGAGCTCCAAAAAAATAGGGAAAGATCCGCTCAGGCCTCATGCCAGTGGCAACAACAACCGCTCCAAGGGCAGAGGCGAAAAAGGCCGAACTGAGGGCAGAGGCGCAGCTCTTTCCAACCACATCGACTATGCTGTCGGGTGTGACCCTGCAGTGTTCCAGTCCATTCACCTTCTTCTGGATCTCAGCTTTTTTCTGCTGCAGCTCTGCATGTTCCTGTTCATAAAGAGTTATAGGGCTTCGATTGCCTGTTTTGGCAACCGCAAGCTGATCTTGTGAGTCGGTCGCCACTTCGCTCAAGCTTGGGGCCCGAACGCATCCGAAAAGTGTTACAAACGCAACAGACAAGAAAAGAGAAACTGTTTTTGTCACACGAACCTCCACGAGCGAGAGCAACCTGTCTTCAGGTTTTGAGCATTCCAATTCGGCAGCTGTGTTCCCGGCACAGCAAAATCAAGACCAAGCACTCTCAAGCCACCTCTGGCTCCCTACTGTCTCTCTGATCGTGAAAACCCGATCTCCAGATTGCTCTTCAGTTTCAGAGCATTAAGGCGATTTTGCTCAACTTTCGGTGAAAAATGCCGACAAGGAGGAAACACTCATTTACGGAGAACCGCAGTGCCTAAAGGTCACCTCTCTTTTGCTTCGTCGTTTTTTGCCGGAGCGCTCACAGCGTCTTTGTTTGTGGGTTGCCAGGCGGAGCTTCCCCAAGGGGGGAACAGCGCGCAGAACGCTGCTGAAACCGCCAAGAGAGCTGTCCGCTTCAAGGTTACCAACTCCACGTGTTTGAAATTCGGCTCGAAGTATTCCAGCAAAGGGTGCGGAACAATATCGAAAACAGTGGCCTGTCAACTCGACAAAGGAACCGTTTTGGAGGTCAAAGGCTTGTTTTCGATGAACGGAAAAAAACCAGACAACCTCATGTTTGAAAAACTGGTTGCTCTCGAACCTCCCCGTGCAAGTGGAGGAAACGGCGAAAATGCGGCAGAAAATGCCGAGCAAGAGACGCCCGCCCTTCAGCTCAGAAACGGTGGCCTCGAGACCTGCACCGAGGCCATAGTGAAGGAAAAAACCAACACAGCCAAAACCTTATCATGGGTTTGGCAGGAAGCCATTTCCTTCGATTTTCTTGAACCCGATGGCAGCCAAAACAAAAAGAAGCCGGCGTCATCCGTATTGCCCGTCCACCCTTCCTACCGCATTCCCTTGCACAGCAAAGACATTGTTCCAAAGGGGATTTTCACATCTGGATTTGGATGGCGTTGGAACCGGCCACACCGAGGAATAGACATTGCTGCGCCCACTGGCACTCCCATCAAAGCGTTGTGTGACGGTGTCGTGGTGACCGCAGGTTGGAACCGCTGGGGTTTTGGAAATCTTGTGGAAATCCGTCATGACGCGGACGACTGCAACAAAATCGTGAAGTCGCTCTATGCCCACGCCTACAAAATCAAGACCCGAGTGGGTCTGCGAGTCAAGCGAGGTCAGACAGTAGCAACAGTGGGATCAACGGGTCAGTCCACAGGGCCTCACCTGCACCTTGAGGTGGTGGAAAAAGGCAAAGGCACCGTGAACCCAATGGGCCTTCTGGGAGACGCCATCAACTTTCTGGAAATCAACATCAAGAAGATCTGGAAAAACTTTTCTCCACAGTCCTCCACGGGAAGTCCCGTTCTCCTGTCCTCAGCTTCCCCCGAAGACACGCGTAAGATTCTTCGAGAAATGGGCGTCGACCTCGAGACCCGCACCCTCGACTTAGACTCAGAAGCCGGCTCCCTCGCTCTCACCAGTGGCTCCGAAGCCAGAAGAGCACTTCAGCCAACAGCACATGTGCTTGAAGATGGTCGAAATGTCCTTGAATTCGACATGCACGGTCAGGCCTTGCCCGAGTGGGAAGACGTGGCCGACGACACAGAAAATATCCAATAAAAACCATTCCTTTTTCTTGGCCTCCTTCTTGCGAGCTCTTGTTCCCAAACAACCGGGGTGGGAACCAGAATCAACACGAGCCATTTTGCCAATGGCCTTTGTCGCACTGGAGTTGCTGTGAAAACACCACTTTCTCTTTTCGTTCTTGCTCTCATTGTTCCTAGCCTCACCCTTTTGGGTTGTGAGACCAAATCTTCGTCACTGACCAAAAATGAAACGAATGACCTCAACGGTCTGGAAATCATGGAAAGCACTCCGCTCCAAGAGTGGCTTGCGCCCCTGGAGGCCTACAAAGCCATCTGGCGCGTTTGGCCAGAGAAAGATCAAAAGGACTTCATCGGCTTGAACAATGAAGAGGAAGTAGAAAACCCGGCTGAGTGGAACAAAGAACTCAACAAAGCCCAGTGGGACGCCATCGCGGAGCGCTATGGTTACATTGTGGATCCAGAAGAAGAAACGAATCTGCCCGTAGGGCTCCTTGAAAAAGACGGCTTTGTTTACACCAACTGCCTCATGTGCCACTCCCGCCGCATTGAAAACACCTTGGTTATGGGGGGTAAAAACCAGAACATCGACTTCAACTCCCTGATCGAAGACCTCATCAACTCCAACCGCGTGTTCAACGGCAAAGACGAAAACGCGATTCCCCTCACACAAGCACAGTTGGAAGGCGCTGTTTTGTTCAACCGCAGCGTGGGCACCTTCAACACCATCGCTTCGCTTTATTCATGGGCTCGCTATCGTGATGAAGATTTCAATCTTATTCCAAACGAAACGGAAGAAGGTGTCGAACCCCGAAAAGACCCGAAAATTCCCAATGCTGACTCTGTCGTGCTGCCTTGGTGGAACACAAAACACAAAGAGAAACTCTTCTGGGATGGCTGGTTGAGCACAGATGCATCTCTCCATTCCGCAGCTTTCCGCATGCTCTGGGTTCAGCCCGATCCCATCAATGGTTTGCCTGCTCGATCCACTGCTGGAAAGATCATTCGTGAAGAAAAAGAGGTTCTCCACAAGCTCCATGACTACACTCTCAGCGTTGAAAGTCCAAAAATTGAAGATGTTTTGGGAGTTGAGCTCGACCCTGGTCTTGTGGTGCAGGGAGAGCAAGTTTACAAAGAGCAAAACTGTGCCAGCTGCCACGGCACCTACACGGCCGACGGCCAGCCGGAAAGAAAGAAATGGTCGTACCTGCTCGCACAAGAAACAGAAGAAGTGCGCTTCAACGCTGTCACCAAGGAGTACATTGGCTTTTACAACGAGTGGATGAGCGGCACAGACGCAGCGGGTAACAAACAAGAGCTGGCCACTCCGGTTGACAAGAGAGGGGGTTATCTTGCTCCACCCCTCACTGGGGTTTGGGCCAACGCCCCCTACCTTCACAACGGATCTGTTCCCACGCTCACCGATCTGCTGTCACTTCCCAGCATGCGACCCACGCGCTGGCGCATCACCGATCGCTACGGACATGATGTGGAGAAGGGTGGAGTTCCCTATGAACGAGTGTCCAATAGCGACACCAGCGGTTTGACGAACTGGCAAAAGCAGCAAGTTTTTGATGCCACC